>NZ_JADEVX010000049.1:0-25655 GCF_015207925.1 Microcystis sp. LEGE 00066
GGTTTAAGGGGTCATTAACCAAAGCAAAGGGAGATTTATCAATATTAGCGGGGAAAGCTGCCCCGATTTGTTGACACCAAGCCTGATTTTGGTATAAAATCCCTGCTTCTGGGCTGTAGAGCAGCAGCGGCAGCGGTAATTGTTCCAGAAATTCCAGAGGACGATCGCTGCGGGGGGGGATGCGATCGCTAGTGCGGAGCTGCGGGGGAGAATCATCGAGAATCGAGCGCCCGAGACAAAATTGGAGAAGTTTGCCGGTGTCTAAGCGTCCTAACAGTTTGCCCTGAGCATCGACTAAAATAGGGTCTTTTGCGATCGCTTCTCCCCTCAGGGTGGCCAGAAACTCACTCACGGCCATGCGCGAGTTAAGAGGGATAATCGGACGCAGCCAACCGCTCAGATCCAGACAGTTGGGGGAGGGGTTTCTGGTTTCGGGGTACTGTTGTTGATAGAGGAGGTAAGCAATCAGGGCTTGACTCTCAATCAGTCCTAGGGGACAATACCTCTCATCCACCACCACGATCGCTTCTGGATTGCCGATGTTAATTAAATCTAAAAGACTAGCCCTGTCAACAATTAATTCACAGGTAGTGACGGATTGATTAAAGTGATGGAGACTGAGGGTAACGCTAGGCATGGGGATAATTGGAGGGGCGGTGGCGGTAACTTTAGGGCATAATTAGGGTTTGCGGCAAAAAGTTTTTCGGTGGGGGCAGGGTGTAGGGTGTAGGGTATAGGGTTTTACCGATTTTCAGGTGGTCAATTACCTAATTTTCAGGGCAAAAGTCCCTGAATTTTCCCCCTGATCGCTCCCATCCCCGGCACTTTTGGATTTCAAAAAGGTCTAAAAGTCTTATCCAACAAGGTTTTTAGATTTATTCAGCCAGCCCTAATTAACAAACTGATGGCCAAACTATTAGTCGTCCTAGAACTTGAATTTATCTTGATTATGACGCTCGCTCATCTAGAGAACCGCTCCATTGATTACAATTAACTACGATACCCACTGCCAAAAAGCAAAGTTAACTTTTAACTTCCCCTGGCTGATGGCGAGGGGGTTGTCTTCTCAACAGAGAAAGCCTAACCTACTTGTTTGTCAATTTCTATCTACCTTGCGGGTGAGAAAACGTTGCCTCCGAGACTGACTATTTATGCTTTTGTCCCAACGGACTCACCCTTGACGGGGGTGAGTTCACCTCTGGGGCTGGTTAATTCTTTGACGGCTTTATTGGCTAATGAACGCTATAATCTAACCCTGGGGTCCTCTTCTAGCGAACTATTGGCTAATATCGAGGCAGAGAAGGAAAAAATCGATTGTTTGCTGGTGGTCTTTCATCCTTCCCTACAGCCGACTTTTAATCAACTCTACGAAGGGGGGATTTTACTGCCAGTAGTGATCATTGTCGCTGACAAGAACATCGCTCCTGAGATGAATGACTCTCCCACCTGTCTCTATCATAGTGCCGAATTACAAATCACCGTCAAGGAATTAGACAGCATCACTTCGGTCATCGACCAAGCGATCGCTCGATTTCTCCATTTAGCTCCTAATTGCTCTTTTTCCGAGCGTACTACGATTGTTAACCAACCGAATCCCGTGGAAAATAATCACAGTTTTCTCCTCCTACAACAGCGCCGTTTAGCAGAAAAATTAAAAGAAAGACTCGGCTATTTAGGTGTTTACTACAAACGCAACCCGCAGCTATTCTATCGCAATCTTGCCCCGGAGGAAAAAAAAGAATTACTGCGGGAATTAAGAAGAGATTATCGGGAGATTATTTTAAATTACTTCCAACAGGATTATCCGATTAATCAAGCGATCGATGAGTTGGTTAATAATGTCTTTTTTACCGATCTCTCAGTGTCGCAAATTCTGGAAATTCACATGGAGTTAATGGATGAATTTTCCCAACAGTTAAAATTAGAAGGCAGAAGTGAGGAGATTCTCCTAGATTATCGTCTCGCTCTCATTGATATCCTTGCTCACTTGGGGGAAATGTACCGTCGTTCCATACCTCGCGAGGATATCCCTTATGATTTATTATTGGGAATAGACTAAAATCTCCCCCATAAATAACAATGAACTCCTATACCCAGCCCCTTTGATCTTAACCTATGAGCGTCTTTAAAAAAACCTATGTTTTAAAACTGTACGTCGCCGGCAATACCCCCAACTCCGTGCGTGCCTTAAAAACCCTGAAAAATATCCTAGAAGAGGAATTTCAGGGAGTGTATGCGCTCAAGGTGATTGACGTGCTGAAAAACCCACAACTAGCGGAGGAAGATAAGATTCTTGCTACTCCTACCCTTGCGAAAGTCCTCCCTCCCCCAGTGCGGAAAATTATCGGTGATTTGTCCGATCGAGAGAAGGTTCTGATCGGTTTAGACTTACTATACGAGGAAATTCGTGAACGAGAAAATGATAGCTAGGTCTTTGTCCATAGTTGATTAGACGGGTTATATTGATTGAAGAAGAAATGATCGGGGCTTAATCTAGTACCTCTAGGGGAAAGTCAAGAGTCAATGGAAATCGAGATAGTGTAAAGTGTTTAGTCAGGCTTGATATGTTTCTGTGGAAAAATTAGATAAAAATCCTACTCTTTAAATACTCGCTGGATAAATAATGACTCAATCTAACTCTAATAGCCAATCAAACCCACCGATTAAACCGAAAGGTGTTCGCAAAATTAGAACCCTAATTGAAGGTTTTGATGAGATCACTCACGGTGGTTTACCCATGGGGCGAACTACCTTAGTTAGTGGCACTTCTGGCACGGGAAAAACCCTGCTTGCTGTGCAGTTTCTCTACCATGGGATCAAGTATTTTGACTATCCGGGCCTGTTTGTTACTTTTGAAGAATCTCCCACCGATATCATTCAAAATGCCTATAGTTTTGGTTGGGATTTAGAAGAATTAATTGACCAGGGTAAATTATTTATTCTCGATGCTTCCCCGGATCCGGAAGGTCAAGAGGTGGTGGGTAGTTTTGATCTTTCGGCCCTGATCGAGCGCATTCAATACGCAATTACCAAATATAAAGCCAAACTGGTATCAATTGACTCTGTAACTGCCGTTTTTCAGCAGTACGAAGCGGCATCAGTGGTGCGGCGAGAAATTTTTCGGCTCGTGGCCCGGTTAAAATTATTAGAAGTGACTTCAATTATGACCACGGAACGTATCGAAGAATACGGAGCGGTGGCCCGTTTTGGTGTAGAGGAATTTGTCTCTGATAATGTGGTAATTATGCGGAACGTGCTAGAGGGAGAAAGGCGACGCAGAACCGCAGAAATCCTCAAATTACGGGGAACAACCC
This sequence comes from Microcystis sp. LEGE 00066, assembly GCF_015207925.1. Classification (NCBI taxonomy): domain Bacteria; kingdom Bacillati; phylum Cyanobacteriota; class Cyanophyceae; order Chroococcales; family Microcystaceae; genus Microcystis; species Microcystis sp. LEGE 00066. The sequence continues at coordinate 3,315 of NZ_JADEVX010000049.1, forward strand.
ACATGAAGGGGGAATATCCCTTTACTATCACCAATGATGGCATTAATATCTTCCCCCTCGGTGCGATGCGTTTAACTCAGCGCTCTTCTAATGTCCGCATTTCTTCGGGAGTAAAAACCCTTGATGATATGTGTGGAGGCGGTTTTTTCAAGGATTCGATTATTTTGGCCACGGGAGCAACAGGTACGGGGAAAACTCTCTTAGTCAGTAAATTTCTGGAAGAAGGCTGTAGGCGCGGTGAGCGGGCGATTTTGTTCGCTTATGAAGAATCTCGCGCTCAATTGTCCCGAAATGCTTCTTCTTGGGGGATCGATTTTGAGGAGATGGAACGCAAGGGATTATTAAAATTATTGTGTTCTTACCCGGAATCGGCGGGATTGGAAGACCATTTACAGATGATTAAGTCGGAAATCTCGGAATTTAAACCCTCCCGCATTGCCATCGATTCTCTATCGGCGCTCGCTCGCGGGGTGACAAATAATGCTTTTCGGCAATTTGTGATCGGGGTGACAGGATACGCCAAACAGGAGGAAATTACGGGATTTTTCACCAATACCACCGACCAATTTATGGGAGCGCACTCGATCACCGAATCCCATATTTCTACGATTACCGACACGATTTTAATGTTGCAGTATGTGGAAATTCGTGGCGAAATGTCGCGAGCGATTAACGTCTTTAAGATGCGCGGTTCTTGGCACGATAAAGGGATTCGTGAATATACTATCAGTCAGGATGGGGCGGATATCAAGGATTCTTTCCGCAATTACGAGCGGATTATTAGTGGTTCTCCGACTAAAATTAGCGTCGATGAAAAGACTGAATTATCGCGGATTGTTCGCAATGTACGCGAAAAATTACAGGATGAATAATCGGGAGTTGACTGATGGAGATTATTTTGAAGAGCGATCGGGTAAAGTCGGTCTTAGGGAAAATAACCACCAGATCAATAAACCTAATATAATCCAGAGAATATCTTTAACCCGGCGAATTAGAGAAATCGCTAAACCTAATTCTAGACTGCCGGTTAAGGAAGCACCCAGCAGCACTAAAGAACCTTCTAAAGTACCGATATTAGCGGGAATAAAAAAGGTTCCAGCGCGTACCAATTGGGCAACAGAATCAAATAACCAAGCATCGGCAAAACTGATCGGATGTTGGAGAAATTGCATTAAAACATAAATTTCTAAAACTCCGAGGGGCCAATTGAGAAAACCGACGATCAAGCCATTTCTAAATAGGGGCAGATTCCGGTAAAATTCTCCTAAACGATCATCGACACTGCGAAGATTTTCTAAAGGTTTGGCTAGTCGATCGCCTAAAAAAGAATGACCTAATCGATTAACTATTCTGGAGGATAAACGGAATCGCTGAATCAAGAAAAATATCAGAATACAACTGGAGAATATAGCGAGACTTAATCCGGTAAAAGTTTTAAAAGAATTAGAAAATTTTTGGGAAGCTAGGAGCAGAAAAAAACCGATAATTGCAAAGAAGACAAGGGAAGCAGTATTTAACGTCTTGGTCAAAATAATCGAGGCGCTGGTTTCTTTGTAGCTAATCTGATAGTGAGTTTTTAACATCACTGCTTTAAAACCTTCTCCTCCCAACGAAGCGAAGGGAGTCACTCGATTAAAGGCTGCCCCTACCATGTAAATTAATAATAGGCGAATTGTCCATCTAGGTTGGATAGGAATACTTTTAAAAGTTAGTTGCCAAGTAAAAACATCGGTGAGAAATTCTAGGAAGTAAAAAATAATCACTAATGTCATTCCCCACCAACCGACTAGGGTGATTTGTTGCCAAACTTCTTGCAGATTTGTTTGGCGCAAAATTACCCCTAGTAAAACAAAACCTAAACCCAGAAAGATAAATTTAAGATATTTCATATTAAATTATGAGTTATGAATTATAACTGATAACTAATAACTGATAACTGATAAAGCTGATGACTAGAAATAGTTCCAACGTTGAATAAATGGCAGCCAATGGGATTCGACTAACTCGATCGCTTTTGGTTCTGGGGGATAATTATTTTTTTTATATCCTTGCAGACTGCTGATATATTTTTCAAAGCGAGGCATAGATATTTTTAAGTCGGGAAGTTGCAGTTGATCGTAGATTTTCTCGATTTGTGTTAGGGGTTCTTTTTCTAAATCTTCAAAACGAATTTCTACAAAACTATCGGTAGGTAAATTGGCACTATCTCCTAGGAGAGAATTAAGCATTAGGGGATAACTTTTCAGAATCGCTTGCTCGATGACATCAATAGATAAATTATCGTAGGGTTGCAGTGCTAGTTCTGGTAGGATGCGGGTAAAAAAGTGGCGGGTTGAGGGAAAAACTAGATAGGGATTGCGGTAGATATGAATAAATTTAGCATCGGGCCAGATAGCTCGTAATCTGGCGATGTGTGCCGTATAAACGGGGTTTTTAAGTAGTAATTGTTTGCCTTTTTGGTGGATGGAAACTTTTTTTAATAGATGAGTATGCCAACGTTGCCAATTGGCGATTTCTTTCTCGCTGCAGCCTTGAAAAAAAACCCCTCGATCGAAATGATACTGAAAACGTTGGGGAAAGTATAAACCATGGTAGTAGGAAAGGGGGATCATGCTGGCCAGGGCGATCGAGTCTTCTTGGGGTGAATTGGGAGTAACGGCGACGTTATCCACATGGCGATCGCTCGGTAGGGCCAATTCTAGCAGCGGTTGAAATAAGCGGACGATACCGAGGATATCCCAGGGTAATCCCACCGCTAGGGGCGAAATATAGCCAAAATGCTCCGATTGACCGAGTAAATTGTGTAGATGGGTCGTGCCACTGCGCCAATAGCCGACAATAAAAATGGGTGCTTTTACCTGCACGCGGCGCTCATAAAACCCTGTCATCAAAATTCGTTCTAGGGTAGAAAAAGGCAGTCGCGCCAGGGTAACTGCCAGCGCCAGGGTTGCCGGGACCAAATTGGGGCGATCGATGCCGCCATTGGTCAAAAATAAACGAAGGAGAGTGCTAAGGTTACTACCGCAGAGGGGATGAAACAAACTGGACATATTAACTATTTTTTGGCGGTTTTTTGGCGGATAGCTTGGCTGGCCAAGGTTTTGCCGAATTCCCAAGCGGCCCCTGGGAAGCGGTGAGCTTCAGCCACCACATCTTTAACGGCGGTGACAAGCCAACGGCAATCCTCATCGGAGAGGGTGAGGGGGGGGATAAACTTGATGATATTCATGCCGTGGCCGGAAACCTGGGAGAGGATTTGATGGCGGGTAAAGAGGGGAACAACGATTAACTGGGAAAATAGCCCTTTATTGGCGGTTTCTAGCATTTTCCAGGCGGCTTTTAGTGACCAACTGCTCGGCTCGGCAAATTCCAAGGCGATCATCATACCCAATCCCCGCACTTCCTGCAAACATTCGTACTGATCTACGAGGGGCTGTAGTTCTGCGATAATTTGTTGACCGATTACAGCCGATCGCTCGACTAATTTTTCCTCCTCAATCACCTGTAAAGTGGCAATACCGGCAGCCATGGCCAGATTATTTTTACCAAAAGTGCTACCGTGAACCACAGAACGATCCATGCGATCAAATACTCGATCGAAGATCCAGCGACGACAGAGAACCGCTCCCACTGGCACAAAACCACCCGAAAGAGCCTTGGCAACACATAAAATGTCCGGTTCTACCCCCCAATGTTCCACTGCCCAAGTTTTGCCGGTCCGGCCCAAACCGGTCTGCACTTCATCGGCCACAAAAAGAGTGCCATAACGACGACAAAGGGCAGCCGCCGCCGGGAGATAGTTCGGTTCGGGAATTCTCACCCCGTGACCTTGGATCGGTTCGGTAATAAAAGCCGCTACGTCTTGGTTAATTAGAGCTTTTTCGAGTGCGGCCAGATCACCGAAGGGAATTTCCTTAAAATCAGCGACAAAAGGCCCAAATCCCTCACGATAATGGGGATCGCCGGTGGCGGAAAGGGAACCCATGGTTAACCCGTGGTAGCCTCCCTGACAGTAAACAATTTGGCTGCGTCCGGTGGCGTAGCGGCTGAATTTAATGGCGGCCTCGACGGTTTCTGTGCCGGAATTAGCAAAGAAAACTCTTTCTAATCCGGTCGGTGCGATCGCTGCTAACCGTTCCGCCAGCAATCCCGCTAGGATAGAAGCATCCAATTGGACTAAATTGGGCAATGCTGCCGTCAATACCTCCTGTAAAGCTTGGACAATCTTGGGGTGATTGCGTCCGAGAGCGAAAACACCAAAACCACTCAGTAAGTCCAGATACTTTTCCCCCTGATTGTCGAATAGGTATGGACCTTCAGCTTTAACGTAGTGGCGATCGTAGCCGATCGTTTTTAGTACCCTAACCATCTGGGGGTTTAGGTATTGTTCGTGGAGGGCAAAGTTTTCTTCTAGTCTTTTTTCTATCAGTTCTAAAATGCTCATAAATTCCAGATTTGATGACTGAAAAAATATTTTTTAAACACCTCAAACCCGATTATGTTGATAGCACATTATCATGATTTTTGGTCATCTAATATTATAAATTATTTGATATGTTTTGTCAAGTATTTAAGAACTTACCTAGGATAATTAAACTAATTAACTCTTGTTGGCTAAAGGTTCAAGGGACTTTTAGATAATTTATTAGTCAGTTTTTATATGGTTGGCGCACAAGCGATGCGCCCAAAATGTAATATCAGTAAACTGATAACTGATAACTGATTACTAATAGCTATTAAAAAAACCGACCAACAAGAGAGAATTCCTGTCAGTCAGTCGGTGAAGATAGGCCGAATTTTAGTCAGCTTTATTTCTTAGCGGGGGCAGCCTTAACCAGTTCCAATTCACTTTCAGCGAAGTTATTGGTATTCAGTCCACCGGCGCTACCACTAAAACCGTGGTAGTTAACAGTGTCAAAACGGACGATAACGGGATAGAGGATGCCACTTTTGTCAACACTGGCTACGGTTCCCACATCGTTGTACCAGTAAGACTCTTTACGTTTGATTCTAACTTTGGCTCCGCGTTCGATTCCAGGCATAGGTGTTTTTTTTTAGGGTTTAGTTAACAGGTTACAATCAGAGCGAGTTTGCCGAAAGGGTTTTTACTTTAAGTTTTATTGCAAATCTTGCCACTCTGTTTGGACGAAATGCCCTGAACGTCCCCATAGGTCTGCCTTTGGGGCAATGTTAACGATTGTTAAGTTAAAGGGAATGGCCGTGGTCAGGTATTTTTGGGCCGACATTCCCACATCTGGCCCGATTTGAAAAGCGGTGGCGGTGGCTAAACCTAAGCCTAATAACTGAGAAATCGGACCCCTGGGGAAGATAAGATGAGTTCCTAAGACTAAGCCGGCGGTTAAGGCTAAAGTTACCGATAAATTGGTGCCACAACGCGGATGTAATGCCAATTGCCCCTCGCCATTTTTGAGACGATGGAGTGCCTGTTTGGCCGCAATTTGTAGTTCATTTGTATTAATCTGTCCGTAGAGATAAAAACCCCTATCGGTGGACAGTCCCCCCAGGGCCTCGTTATCCGCAGGGGAATGGTCAAAAGGCGATTGACGACGGGCAGCCATTTCGCTTAATACCCAGACGGTGGCGTGTTCCAAGGCGTGAACCTGTCGCAGGGTGAGAAATTCTTTGACACCGGGGATAAAGCCGATTTGTGCCAGTAAATCGCTGTCTTGCTGGGGCGAGGGGTTAAACCAGTCAAAAGAGGGGTTAGAAGGGCTACTAGAGGTCATAAAGTTGCGCTAGGGGGAGTTTTTTCGAGGAATGTGAGGGTGCTATCGGGTTGCAAGGCGGTATCCCAGTCGGTGTCTTTAATGGGAATTGACCAAGGTGGTTTCTTTCGGCAAAAAGGGTAAAATCTGACCACGAGGGAACTGCTGCTGGTTCTTGCTTTAGGTAAGAAGCGAAAGGATTTCAGTTATCTCAATTGCTAGTCTTGGTCATAAAAACTATAGTCAATTAGCTGTCTAAATAGGCGTTAATGATAGCAAGAGCCACTAAGGGAGCGGTAATTGTTCTCAAAATGCGTTTTCCCAGTGATACAGGCACAAAATCAGCAGCGAGTGCTTGTTCTATTTCTGTCTCCGTCCATCCCCCTTCCGGTCCAATGGCCATGGTTATCTCGGTTGATGTTTGCAATTGAGAAAGTAGCGGGGCCACTGTTCTACGGGTAACACCAATATAACAAGTTGTTTGTGGGTTAGCTCCCCGCTTAAGGATAGCTAAAAATGGTTGTGGTTCTTCGATTATGGGAATAATCTGTCTTTCTGATTGTTCTACAGCTTCTCGGGCAATTTTTCGCCAACGGTCAATTTTTTGAGGACTAGGATTAACTAAACCGCGTTCTGTCAGCAGCGGGATAATCCGATAAACTCCTAATTCGGTGGCAGCCCGAACAATATCATCAAAGCCATTTTTGGGAATTGCTACCATTAAATTCACTTGTACTGGTAGTTCGCTAGTTTCGTTTATCGCTTCTAAAAGATGGGCAGAATTATCAATTATTTCCGCTAACCACGCTTGTCCTTGTCCATTTAGGGCAATAAAACGGTCATGGGATTTTAAACGAACAACTTTTTTAAGATAATGACTTTGTTCGGGTGTTAAGGTAATTAACCCGTTTTCTAGGGTGTTAAAATCAAGAAGAAGACGGTAATACAAGGCGGTTTAGTCTATATTGCTATCATGTTCAGAATCACTGTCAGCTATCTATTTTAGCTTTTGTGGTGTTTTTGTATAGGGTAGATTAGCCTAAAACCTTGATCATTAAGAAATACGGGAATTGATTAATGAATTTACTAGGCATCGTTTTATACTCTTTTATGGGAGTGCTGTTGTTGGGGTTAGCTGTAGCTATCTGGTGGTTAGTCGATACCGTATCTTTATCCCCCACTAAACCGAAAAGAGCTACTTCTAAAAATAATCGTCAAAATTTGCCAATCAGTCAGCAGCAACTTTTCTACTTAGAAAGAGAACTTTTAACCCTCGTGAATGGAGATAAAGCTTTAGCGAGTCGATTGCTTTTAAGTATTAGATTGAGAAATCCCCAACGCAGTAAAAGCTGGTGTTATGAAAAAGTTATTTATGATCTAAAACGAGATCGAGGAGGAATTTAAATTGCCACTACAACAATTAGACCTATTAGAAGAATACCGTAGTGATCGCCATAATCTCATTGCCGATTTTTATCTACCTTGTTTAGATTAGTACCCGATTGGTGCATCAGGGAAAAAGAATCGCTCGCTCTAGTTCCTTAGACAGCGATCGAGTTATGTTATTATCACAGTTATCTTCGGGAAATCTTGACGCATTAGTGGCAGTAAAATGTCTCGATGAGGGAGTTGATATAACACAAGTCAGTCGGGTAATTGTCCTCGATGCTGATGCTTCTCCTCGTCAATTTATTCAACGTCGCAGCAAAATTATGCCGGCAGCTGGTGGCCAAGAAAAAAGCAATTTGAATCGATGTCTTACCCCTTGGGGCGATAGTGAGGTAAAATTAATTGCATCGGAGATCAAAAGAGTTATTGATTTTGCCCGGGCAGCCAGCAATCAAGCTACAGTTATTAACAGATTAGTCCAAGAATTAAGTTACTATGACCTTACCTAGTCAAATCTGTTATAAAATTTCTCCTCATCAAGGTATCTCTTGCCAAATAAGCATTAAGACTTGACAATCCCCACTCCCCACCCCCAAGAAAATCCATGGACAGAACTGCTAAAATTGAAGAACTGGCACAAAAACATGATATACCTCCCCAACTGCTAAAGGAAGCCATGGCTTTAGAAGTAGCAAAAATTACTCTACAAAATCGGCGGCTATCACCTAAAATTGTCGAACTTATCGAAAAATATACCGACTCCCCACAATAAATAAACTCTATGACTTTGAGACTGAAACAAATTCGCTTAACTAATTGGAAATGTTATCCTAGTCAAAATATTACTTTTAACCTGCATCCCGACAGAAAAATTCAGATTATCTTCGGTAATAATGGCCACGGTAAAACTTCTCTGATGACAGGGATTTTATGGTGTCTCTATGGTGGAGATATTGTACCTAAAGAGACTCTGAAAACCTATTTTTATCGAGGTAAGGATGATTCTTCACCAGCAATAGAAATGCGGGTAGAATTAAATTTTACTAGAAACGAGAAAAATTACTTTATCAGTCGCACAGCGAAATTAAAAGATAATGGGATCACTTCTTATCCCAGCGTAGAGGAAGCATTATTTTATGAAGATGGAACCATAAAAGCAAGTAACTCTAGGGAATATATCGAAGCATTGCTTCCTAAATCTATTCGAGATTTTTTCTGTTTTGATGGCTCAAAAATCGAACAATATACCCAGATAACTCAAACTAAAGAAGCAAAAGAAGCAATTGAAAAAGTTTTGGGTATCCCAGAATTAAGAAATCTGCGCGATGATACAGAAAAAGCCTTACAAGAATTAGAAAACCGTTTAAATAAAGCAGAGGGAACCAGTCAGACTTTTAGAGATAAGCTGCAACAATTGCGAGAATTAGAAGAAACTCTTGACTTTCAAAAAGGTCAGCTTAAAAATGCTAAAGATGAGGAAAAAAATGCTATAATTATTCATCATGATACTCAAGAAAAAGCCGCTCAGATTGAAAGTTTACGAGAAAAGCTAGAGGAAATTCATAACTTAGAGAAAAAGCGTATCGGTTTACAAACTCAGTTAGATAACCAGCAAAAGTCTATTGATTCTTGGTTAAAAAAAGCTGCGATACCTTTGCTGATTAACTTTGTGCAGGAAATGGCTGACGATTTGCAAGTTACTAGCTTAAAAAGCACTTCTAAAACTAATTCTACAGCAGCTTTAAAAGCAATACTTGACGACGAAAGCTGTCTATGTGGTCGTTGTTTAGATAAAAGTTCTCGTGATTTTATCCTTGAAAAAATTGCCGAACTAGAGTCCTTAGAAGTGGACAACGCCACCAGAATAGAAAAAGACCAACTTAGAATTGATTTACAGGGAATTATCCGAGATAATGCCAAATTTAGCAATTATAGTCAATTGCTTTTACAAAGAGATCTTTTAGAAGAAGAAATCGAAGAAATTAATCAACATATTAAACAGCTAAAACAGGAAACCACGGGAACCAATCAAGAATCAGCTAATGAGATTTGGCGAAAAGTTGGCGAATCGGAACAAAAAGTTAAGGTTATCCAAGAAAGGATCGAACGCTTGCAAAAGGAAATTGAAATCAAAGAAAAGCACTTAGAAAATTTACGCAAACAAGTGCAAATTTTAGCTAGTGAAAATCAAACCACATTGATGTTATCTAATCAGGTTAAAATGGCCAGAGGTTTAAAAAATGCCACTAACGAATTAATCGAATGGAATATCGATAATTCCCAAAAAATGATTAATCAAGTAACCAGCGATCGCTATTTACAAGTAACCAACAAACCAGAGGAATATAAAGGAGTAGAAATCACTCCCGAATACACTTTAGGAATCCGTACCATCACGGGAAAATTACTAAACCCCGATGTCTTAAGTGCGGGAGAAAAGGAAGCTTTAGCTTTTGCTTTTATCACTGGTTTAAATCAAATAACTGATACCTGTGTTCCCCTAATTATGGATACACCTTTTGGACATTTAGACGAAGAACATCAAAAAAATATTATTAACTCTGGCTCTTCGGTTTGTGTTATGCAATGGACTGGGTTTATAGGGGATGGAATCCTTATGTAGAAAGGCATTTGGCGATTTTTGTCAATTGTTTTTAACCTAAAGCGAACTCATCAATTAAGTCTCTTGCCAGATAAGGATTTAGTCAATTTATGCCCCCCTATCGAACCATACCAAGTAACGAAGAGCCTTAACTCTCTCCCTAATTTACACTCCCAAGTAATTATTTTAGCCACGGATCGCGATCTTCCCGATCCACTTTTAAATCTGCTGCTCCCCTATACTACTGATATGTTCAAAATACACCGTTTGGCTGCCGATGAAGATGCTTCCGTGATTGAAGTGATGGAGAATTACTAATGCAGAGAATCGATCCCAGTTTGAAGATTTATGCATCGGAAACTTCCAGAAATTATCTACAGGTACTAAAAGATAATAAAACCTTTGAGCGCATGGTAGATGCCTATTTATTCGCGGCTGCTTTTGCTATTAAACAAGACTTCAGTATCTACGGAATCAATCTGAGTAATCGACAAGATTTAATTAATATTAGTCAAATCGAGCCAGAAGTTATTTTAGCTCTAACCGCAGGAATTTATATTATCTGTAAAAAGAATTCCTATCCTCAACCCAGTGACGGCAAAGAAGTTTTAGATAAGATCTGTCAATACGCAGAAGTGGGATTAAGGGAATTAAAAGAACGCTGGCAAGGCAAAGTCAGCAATCAAATCCAAGCTGATATTGAGAGAATTATCAATAATCTCTGAAATTCTCCCTATCTAACTATCTTTTTTAGGGATAACGACAAATTAGATTCTTTCCACACTGCCAAAAAAGACGGGTTCCACGCGAATAGCAACGATACTAGCCGGACGTAAAACCATATATTCCCCTTGAATATTTCTGATTGGAATATTGATAAAATCCCTGGAATCGGCTTTCGGAACTAATTCATTACTGTACCACTTTTGAAATTCTTGGATAGTCAAAAAACGGACTTCCTCGCGATGTCCACTGCTCAAGAACAAATGTACAGCGTACTCGTCAGCTTTTCTACTCATTTTTTTAACTAATCAGATTGAATTTTTGTAATAAAGTTGCCATTAAAGGCGGAAAAGTGAGACGCAATTCGCTCAGATCCGAAAAGATTAATTTTTGGTAGCTTGGCAGGTCAAAAGCTAGTTTACCCTTTAATTCCGCCCGATTTTGATAGGTTAGCAGAATTTGTCCGCCCTGTTTACAAGCGATCGCATAACCTAATTCTACACCCACTAGGGGACTGGGCAGTAATTCCGTTTCCTTTTGGCTAATCGCCGTAGCATCGGCAATAAATAATAAACTTTTGCGAATTTTGCGTAATTGACTATCACTCAACCGGGTGACATTGCCCTCAGTTCGAGGCGTTTCTTCCATAGTTAAGGGCAAACGGGAGCGTTTATTGAGATTTTCGACGGTTTCGGTCAAAACTGTTTTTAAAGCGGTGCTAGAGTCCTTAAATTGGCTTTGGGAGCTAAAATAAATGATGGGATCCAGCCAAGTGCTGAGGTCCTGTTTAGTAAAGTAAATTTCTTGGGAAATCAGGTCAATATTCGAGATGACGTAACCGCCACTACCTTCGAGGTAAAATTCCACCCTTTCCCCTTCTAGATAGCGTTGGAACCAGACAGAACCCTGTATTGTCAGACTATCATCGAGAAAATCGGCTCTTAAACCCGATTTTAAGAGACTATTGCGACTTAAGCGCAAGTCGTGGGGACGTTTGACAACCTCGCGGATAGGTTCGTATTTGTCCAGATACCAAGCTTTCAGAGCGATGATGGCCATAGGTGTGGCGATTAAAGACACTCTCCCATTTTAGCAGTAAGCACCGATATCCTCTCCACATTCATCGGCAAGGTAAGAAAGAGCGCGAAATCTTAACATCATCAGGTTTTCGTAGAGGGGATTTAGCTTGCAAAGGGGCGGAATCTCTAGAATTGTCCAGCTAAATAGGGTAATTTTCCGGGCAAAGGGACATTGAGCCGGAATTAGACGACAAATCCTGTGAGCTAGTGCAGGTGTATTGATTTCTAGGCGATCAATTCGTTGCCGCAGGGGTTGCCATAAATCCCATTTTGGTTGCGGTGACGGGTTTTTCCGATTGCCTTTCGACCAAGGAGCGATCCAATTAGAGACAATTATTTTATTTGTGGTATAATCTGATACATCAGCATCGGCCATAGCTTTATCTTCAATTGATTGACTCATAAGGTTCTATCTGAGATTACGAGAGGGCAAATGCTCTTTCCCGAAAATCCCCTAGGACATTCGGCCATTTGACCGCTTTAACAATAACATCTCTGGGATAAAATTACTCGTTAAGACTACACAGTAACGCTGGGGCTGCGGAGAGGCAATTTGAACTTTTGTACTAATTCCCGATCTCCGAGTCATCACCTGAAAGCTAATAGGCAACAGACGACAATAAGACAACGTCACGAGTGAGTTTAACTAGATTAATCTCTAAGCTTCCCCCAAAGATATTGGCTCTGATTAGAGCTATTTCTAGGTTAGCAAAAAGTCAGGTTTTTTCACGTCAGCATAGTACACTTTTTCTGGGTATAAAATAGCACCCAGTTTTGTCAAAGATACGCAATGCAAGGGGTGGGGTGTGGGAATTATGAATTATCAACTATGAATTATGAATTGGGTAGTTGGCTCTCTTAGGTTTGGTGGGCAAAATGTATTCTAAGATACAGTCCTGCTGGCGGTCGCAACGCGCTCGCTACGCGAGACCGAGTGGAAGGAACCACAAAGACACAAAGGACACAAAGATTGATCGATCCTATGTAAGTTAAACTTATCACACAGAACCTAGAAGAGCCAGGAGTTTTTTGCTGTGAACTGATAACTGATAACTGATAACTGATAACTGATTTACATTCTTTCCAAAACGGGGATTCCCAGGAGAGATAAGCCTAATTTTAGGGTTCTTGCCGTTAAATCACACAAAACTAAGCGGGAGGTTTTAATCGGTTCTGCTGCTTTTAGAACGGGACAATTTTCGTAGAAACGATTATACTTTTTACTGAGTTCATAAAGATAATCACATAAACGATTGGGTAATAAATCCTCTTCCACTGCACTAATTACTTCCGGCAGTTGCAGTAATTGTTTAGCCAGAATTAATTCGCTTTCATCCTTGAGAATTAGCGGTGAATTGGCACTTAAATCCTGAAAATTAATACCACCTTCGCGACTGATACTCTGGACCCTAGCGTAAGCGTACAGCATATAGGGAGCGGTGTTGCCTTGCAGATTGAGCATTTTGTCGTAACTGAAAACGTAGTTACTATTGCGATTTTGGCTGAGATCGGCGTATTTAACGGCACTTAAACCGACAGTTTCAGCAGTATTAGCGATAAAATCGCCGGTTTCTTCTCTTTCCTCGCTTGCCAGTCTTTTTTCTAAGTCAGCTAGGGAACAGGCGATCGCTTGATCGAGTAATTCTTGTAATTTTACCGTCTCCCCGGAACGAGTTTTTAATTTTTTACCATCTTCCCCTAAAACTAATCCAAAAGCGACGTGAACCACTGCCACATTATCGGGTAAAAATCCCGCTTTTTTAGCCACCTGAAATACTTGGGCAAAATGGTTAGCTTGTCCAGCATCAGTAACATAAATTATTCTTTCGGCCTTATCTTCACGCACTCGATAACAAATTGCCGCTAAATCGGTGGTAGCGTAATTATAACCGCCGTCGGATTTCTTGACAATTAGGGGCAGAGGATCCCCCTCTTTGTTGGTAAAACCATCGAGAAAGACGCATAAAGCACCGTTGTCTTCTGTTAGCAATCCCTGTTGATCTAATTCTCTGATTACTGTCTCAAGGTAGGGATTATAAAAAGATTCCCCTCTTTCGGTCAGTTTTATATCGAGAATATCATATATTTTCTGAAATTCCCGTCGTGATTGTTGACAAAGTAACTGCCATGCTTGACGACTTTGAGGATCACCAGACTGTAATTTTACTACGGCTTGGCGGGCAGTTTCTTTAAAGTTCTCGTCTTCATCAAAACGAATTTTAGCCTTTTTATAAAAGCTAACTAAATCCCCTAAATCGAGAGCATCTGCTTGGGTTAAAGCACTAGGATAAGCTTCTTGTAGATAGGTGATTAACATCCCGAATTGAGTACCCCAATCCCCAACATGATTAAGACGAATTACTTGATGATGACGAAATTCCAAAATCCGAGCAATACAATCACCGATTATAGTTGATCGCAAGTGACCGACGTGCATTTCTTTGGCAATATTGGGACTGGAAAAATCGACAATAATTTTTTGACTGGGGTTAGCAGTGGCAACTCCTAAACGGTTGTCAGTAATTAGGTCTTTTAATTGGGTTTCTAGATAACTGGGTTTAAGGGTAAGATTGATAAAACCGGGTCCGGCAATTTCGGGGGGTTGACAGAGATCATCTATCTCTAGATTTTTTAGTAAAGTTGCCGCCACTTCCCGCGGTTTTTGTTTTAATTCTTTGGCTAAAGATAGGGAAATATTACATTGATAATCGCCAAAACGGGGGTTACTAGCGGCGACAATTAGAGGATCGGTATCAGTGAAGTTTTCACCAAAGGATTTAACTAGGGATTGGGAAAAACGCTCTTTTATTTGTTGGATAATGGCAGTCATAGAGAGAATTTAGCAGTTAGGGATTAGACAAAAATTGAGAAGGAATCAATTAGCTTCCTAGCAGTGACCAGATTATGGGTCGAATTAGCTACTGAAGATGCCGATTGATGGTATTCTTTCAAGACCTTTTTGCTCATCTTTTGTGGTGTATTCATTATAGTTTCGAGCCAACGAGATTAACAATCCAGATAACTTGGGTGATTGACCATCTTACCTGATCATAATCTGAAGGCGAATCCAATGCAGCTGGCTGCTGGGAAACATTTGCTTTAATATAGTAAGTAAGCTTTACCAATAGTACAACCATGTTAGCCAGTTATATTGATCAAGCGATGGCATTAGCTCGATACGAAATCATTGAAGAAGATGGCACTTATTGGGGTGAAATTCCACCCCTTCAGGGAGTTTGGGCAAATCACGCCAATCTAGAAGATTGCCAGCAAGAATTGCGCGAAGCTTTAAGCGATTGGATTGCTTTGCGTCTGTGTTTAGGTTTGCCGATTCCAGTGTTAGCAGGAATAGATCTTAATCTCCTTCCTCAACCCATGTCTTCAATTTAAGATATGCCTAAATTAACCGCCGTATCATGGCTTAATCTAGTTCAAAGATTACGAGAACTTGGGTTTTACGGTCCCTACGCTGGGGGTAAACACCCTCAAATGCGTCGCGATAATTTAACGATAATTATCCCCAATCCTCATCAAGGTGAAATAGGGGTAGGACTGTTAAAACGCATTCTCAATCAAGCGGGTATTACCAGGGAAGAATGGCTGGGAGAATAGCAGGAAAAACACCGCATTTAACCTACTCCTTAACCAATAAAACCACGGCATAAACTGCGATACCTTCTTCTCGTCCTACCGGTCCCAATTGTTCGTTAGTAGTGGCTTTAATTCCCACCTGTTCCAGATTAATATTGAGAGTTTCTGCTAACTTGGTTCGCATCGCAATAAGGTGGTGTTTCATTTTCGGTTTTTCGGCGACAATTACCGAATCAATATTATTAATCTGCCAACCTTTATCGACAATTAATTGATTAACTTGTTCTAATAATTTTAAACTATTCGCCCCTTGCCATTGTGGGTCTGTGGGGGGAAAATAATGACCGATATCGCCTAAACTAAGCGCACCCAGCATGGCATCCATAATAGCATGGGTTAAGACATCGGCATCACTGTGACCCAATAAACCGACAGTATGGGCAATCTCTACTCCTCCTAAAATTAAAGGTCTTCCTGTTACTAATCGGTGGATATCGTAGCCGTTACCAATACGAATATTCATAGAGCAGTCTCCTTGAAGTTATATTAATTATCTTATCGCAAAAGGGAACAGGAAACGGGGAAATATTTTCCCTCACTTGTCCTTATTAGCTAATTAGCTAGGAAGGATGAACTATTCTGCTGAAGTTTTTTGCAGTGCAATGAAAGCTTATACTAAATTGATTTTTGATAGTATCATTAACTGCCAATCCAACTTTAAAAACCCACTTGCCACTTGCCACTTCCCACTTCCCACTCTATACTTGTTAAATAAGATTTAGTATAACTCGATCGCTGTTAAAATTGCGGTAGAATCAGGAGAGGGTTGGGTTTCATGCTTCAAACCAACCTACGTTCTTTTTCAATAAGATTTATAGCGTTTTTCAGTCTGCTAAGGTACAAAAGTTATGGGTTTTAGGCACTTATGCAAAAGGGAAGAAAAATAGGTGTACCTTACTAGCTTAGGAAACGCTATAGTTAAACACCGAATTTTGAACAATTATGCAACAATTTATTCAACAGTTAAAAATCGATTTATCCTTGACAGTGATCTAGCAGTTTCATCATTTACTTTCCTAAATATACTTAGCTAATCATCGCCAATAAACCTTGATAAAAAATCTGAAAACTAGGAGAACAATTATGAGCAGGAGTCATAAATTGAGAAATTTCTCGGGCTGCTTTCACTTTTTCTAAACCTCCTCGATGATACCCAGCTTTTTGAAGTATCTTTTCTAAGTTTTCCCAAGTTCCGCCCGTAATTTCATCGGGTTTTCTGTATTTTGCTTGCTGTCCCACATTAGTAGAAACTTTGGGATAGGCTGAGACTATAGCCTGAATATCACCAAAAAACCAAGCTTCTAGTTCTTCTATAGCAATTCTATTTAACACCTGAAATGTTTTTTTATCTTCACTAATCGTTTTGGTGATCAGTCCTGTTTGTTGGGCAATATTTTCTAACTTTTCTTTGAGCATTTGACAATCTTCAGGCTCTTCGTTACTTGTTATGGTTCGATAGGGGGGCATAAATCAACAAAATCTTTATCTGGTAAGGGATTTAATTGATTAGTTCGCTTTAGATAAAAAACAATTGACAAAAATCGCCCAATTTCTTTCTCTATAAGGGTTCCATCCCTTATAACTCCCGTCTATTGCATAAGACAAACCGAAGAACCAATCTTCATTGTCTCTATCTACAAGAATAATGATTCGATAATCATCGGGTATCCAGCATTGATAGCCTTTTAATCGCTCCGGTAGTTTTTTGATTAAATCGGATTTACCTCGAAAGGCATGAATTTTATAGGTGACATTCTCAAATAATATTTTAGGTAAAATTCGATTTAAACATTCTTGGGTAGAAAATTCTTCAACTAAAAATTCAATATGCACTTTTTCCCTCCTTTGCTATTAAACTTAAATGCTAGAATTACCCACATCAAAATAGTCCTCCATCCATAATTGACCCAACAAAGCACCATTTTGAATAAATTCCTTAACTCCTTGCATTGCTGAAGTACGTTTAGCTTGAGTAAAACCATTTTCATCTCGATAAAGTACCCAAACCTCATCTGGTTTCAAACCATCTACAAAAAAGGGAGAATGAGTTGTTACCATTAATTGTGTACTTGCGGTCGCTGCCCGACATTCTTCTGCTAATTCAGGTAATAAACGGGGATGAAGATGATTTTCTGGTTCTTCTATTCCCAGTACTTGCGGAGGGCTTGGATCGTATAATATAGTTAAATAAGCCAACATTTTTAAAGTGCCATCGGAGGCAAATTTGGAAAGAATTGGCTCTTGAAAAGGTGCGTCTTTAATTTGAAGTAAAAGCTGTCCATTCGGCATAATAGATGCTTCGACTTTTTCTAATCTAGGAATTCGACGAGAAAGGGTTTGTAAAATAGATTCTAATCGTTGAGGATGATCTTCTTTTAAATATTGAATAACATTAGGTAAATTGTCACCAGTTGGCGATAATCTTTCTTGCGCTCCTGCTTCTGGTTGAGTGCGAGTATTATCTGCGGTTAAGTAGGAAAGATACCAACTTGTGATAAAACGACGCAAAGCACTAACCCGGGGATGTTTGGCCAATTGTCCGAGGGTACTAACAGCTAAAAATTCTGGGGAGTCTAATCGTTCATAAATTCGTTCATCTTCTTCTTGGGGATTTTCTCCACTAATCACTATTCCTTCCCCTTCTTTAAAGTTTAAAAAGCGATAAGGTTTGCCCCTCGCTCCTTGTCTCCACTGTAACCATTCTTCGGCAACATAAGGGCGATTGTTAGCTTCATTAATAGCCAAATGATAGGTAATTAAAGGTGATGCAAATTTTTCTCGATATTTTAATTCGATAATGATGTAACCTTCTTGTCCTCTGGTTCTTAATTCTTTAAATCTTCCCCGTTTGTCCCAAGCTTTTTTTAAACCAACAGTAAAACATTCGGCTCTTCGTTACTTGGTATGGTTCGATAGGGGGGCATAAATCGACTAAATCCTTATCTGGCAAGGGATTTAATTGATTAGTTCGCTCTAGACGAAAATAATTGACAAAAATCGCTAAATGCCTTTCTACATAGGGGTTCCATCCCTTATAACCCCCGTCCATTGCATAACACAAACCGAAGAGCCAAACATTCAGAGAGGAAAGCAAAGACATCAAATATGGTAGATTTTCCGCTCCCATTAGGACCGAGAAAAACGGTTAAAGGAGCAATGCTTTTTAATTCTAAGTCCTGTAAAGCTCGGTAATTTTGTACGCGCAGATTTTCGATTCGAGGTATAGAGTTTTTAGACATTGATTGTTGCTCTCTGCTGCTTTTAGCTCGTCTTGTCCCAGATTAGCTGTTAATTTTCCCAGTTCCCGCAAAAAACTGGTCAATTTCTAGTAATCTCGCTCTTCTGGACTGGTTATAGCAAATTAGCTCTCCTGATTCTACCGCAATTTTAACAGCGATCGAGTTATACTAAATCTTATTTAACAAGAACGTAGGTTGGGCTTCGGCCGTGAGCTTTTGCCGAACGGTTGAAGCATGAAACCCAACGCTCTCCCGATTCTACCGCACTCCGAGTTTTTTCTTGGGGATAATCTCCTAACTTCTGACTATCCACTGCCGATTGCCGCAAAGGATAGCCATTTATTCTATCAGATTGAGAAGATATTAAATATGATAACACTTGTGACTATATTTTTCACTGCCTTGCTGGCAGTTACGGATTTTACTTACCAAGTTTTGATTCATTTTCCCATACAAATCATCAATTCTTTGGGGTCGTTGTTGTCCTATGGAGTAATCGGACTGATAATTTTAGTCCTAGTGTGGATTGTAGGTGACTGATTTCTCGGTAGAAAAAAATGAGAGAATCAGCCTTAGCCAATTCTACCCAATTTAAACCAACCTTTAATTTTTACTGTTCACTCACTAGCCACTGCTTGGGGTTGTCCTTGCGGTTGGAATTGGAACAGGGAATAAACCACGTTACGACGGATATCAATCATCATTTCTAAAAACATCTCGTAGCCTTCCTGTTTATACTCAATTAGGGGGTCTTTTTGACCGTAACCGCGTAAACCAATCGACTCGCGTAAAGCTTCCATAGCTTGCAGGTGTTCGCGCCATAACATATCGATTTGTTGCAGGATAAAATAACGTTCGGCATCGCGCATGAAACCGGCGCGAATATTATCGACTTGACGTTCCTTAATTTCGTAGGCTTTGCGAACTTCTTCGTGTAGGAACATCTTGATATCATTAACACTCATATCCTCGATATCTTTAGCGGTAATATCTGCCAACAGATAGACAAATTCCTGAGATTTACTAATCAGTTTTTCTAAATCCCATTCTTCTGCCGGCAGTTCGGGATTAATATAAGCCATGACGATTTCATCCATGGTTTTTTCGGCGTATTGCAGCACCTGTTCTTTTAGGTCCATCCCCTCCAAAACCCGACGACGTTCGGCATAAATAGCGCGCCGTTGATTATTCATCACCTCGTCGTATTCAAACACCTGTTTCCGGGCATCATAATAGAAGGTTTCCACTTTTCTTTGCGCGCCTTCCAGGGAACGAGTTAACATTCCCGACTCAATGGGCATATCTTCTTCCACCCGGAAGGCATTCATTAAACCCGCCACGCGGTCGCCCCCAAAAATCCGCAATAAATTGTCTTCTAGACTTAAAAAGAAGCGTGTAGAACCGGGGTCGCCCTGTCTGCCCGCCCGGCCTCGCAATTGATTGTCAATACGGCGGGATTCGTGGCGTTCCGTCCCGATAACGTGCAGTCCGCCCCTTTCTACTACTTCATCGTGTTCTTTACCTGTGTAATCTTCATAACTTTTGCGAATTAATTTATAGACTTCGCGTAACTTTTGAATAACCGGGTCATCCGTGGGAGCTTTTTCGGCCGCGATGGCGATTTTTTCTTCCACTTCTAATTCTGGTAAACTTTGAGTTCCGTGGGTATCAACGGCAAATTTAACCGCTTCTTTCAGGGCATTTTCTACCTCTTTCGGTAACTCGGTGGGAAAAATTTCTGCTGAGGCACGCCAGTTTTTTTTCTTTTTATCCGGAGCGAATCCTTGCGGACGATTGCGTTCTCCTAAACTGGGTAAACTAAAGGCCAGATTGTCATCTTCGGGCATAACTAATTTCGGCATTAAATACTCGCGAATTTTCAATCGGGCCATATAATCGGAGTTACCACCGAGGATGATATCGGTTCCCCGTCCCGCCATGTTCGTGGCAATGGTTACGGCTCCGGCCCGGCCTGCTTGGGCGACGATTTCCGATTCCCTTTCCACGTTTTCCGGACGAGCATTAAGTAAGTTATGGGGAATCTTTCTTCCTTGTAATAACAGCGAAAGCACTTCTGATTTTTCCACACTGGTGGTACCAACTAAAACCGGGCGACCCTGTTCGTGCATTTGTTGACATTCTTCGGCGACGGCGTTCCATTTTGCCTGTTCATTTTTATAGACCACATCGGCTAAATCTTGCCGACGAGAAACGCGGTTAGTGGGAACAATTGTTACTTGCAGGTTATAGACTTTTTCTAGCTCCGTTTCTTCGGTTTTGGCCGTCCCAGTCATGCCCGATAATTTCGGATAGAGCAGGAAAAAGTTTTGATAGGTAATCGTGGCTAAGGTTTGGGTTTCCTGTTGAATTTCTACCCCTTCCTTAGCTTCCACTGCCTGATGTAAACCATCGCCCCAACGTCGCCCCGGTAATACCCGTCCGGTGAATTCATCAACAATAACAATTTCACCGCTACGGACGATATAGTTAACGTCTTTTTTCTGGAGTTCTTTGGCACGAATAGCGTTAGAAATATAGTGCGCCCAGGGATTTTCTTGGTCGTATAAATCGGTAACTCCTAATAGTTCTTCCGCTCTTTTAAAGCCTTCATCGGTCATTAAAACGTTACGGTCTTTTTCGTTAACTTCGTAGTCTCCCGGTCCGTCTTCTACTTCTTGGCGCACTAATTGCTTGGCGATTTCGGCGGCGAGAATATATTTTTCTGTGGGTCGATCGATCTGTCCTGATATAATTAATGGAGTTCTGGCCTCATCGATAAGAATGGAGTCCACTTCGTCGATAACGCAGTAGTTAAAGGGTCTTTGGACAACTTCCCCCATCACTGTAGCCATGTTATCGCGCAGATAATCAAAGCCGAGTTCGCTGTTAGTGGTGTAGGTGATGTCACAGGCATAATTTTTCTTTCTTTCTTCTGGACTCATGCCGGCTTGAATTAGTCCCACACTTAACCCTAAAAAGCGGTGTACCTGCCCCATCCATTCCGCGTCACGACGGGCGAGATAATCGTTGACGGTGACGACGTGAACCCCTTTTCCAGTCAATCCATTCAAATAAGCGGGGAGTGTGGCAACTAGGGTTTTTCCTTCCCCGGTTTTCATCTCGGCGATTTGTCCTTTGTGCAGTACCATTCCCCCCAATAACTGCACGTCAAAGTGACGCATCCCTAAGACTCGGATTCCCGCTTCCCGGACAATGGCGAAAGCTTCGGGGAGGATTTCCTCGAGAATATCCTCTCTTTGCTCATAATTTCTCGCTTTGTCTAATCTTTCCTTAAATTCGCTGGTTTTGCTCCTTAATTCCTCATCGGACAGGTTTTTAATGTCTTCTTCCAGCAGGTTGATTTCGGTGACGAGGGGCTGAAATTTTTTAATTTTGCGGGCGTTGGGATCTCCGAGTAGGGCTTTTAACATAGCAGTTTTTATTCTCTCGCTTCGATTGGCTCTTGATCTGTGGTGTTAACAATTGTATCACTCTGGTTGGGAGTAGAGAGTCATTTATCGGTGAAAAGGGACTCTTGCCAGTGGGCAAAAATTAAGTTAGAGATGGTATCTTAGAGACAAGAATATGCTCATCTACTTTGATTCCCTAAAACCTTAAAAAACTTAGTATTGCCGACAAAGGAGGGTGAAACCATGACAGAAAGCGGCTCTTCGTTACTCTTTATGCTAAATCAACAGACAAGATGCCAAGATAACATACTTCTAACCCAAAAATTCCGAAAGTTTCTAAAGCCATAGCCTCTCCGTTTTATTAGTTTAAGTTTATTGTTGATTCCCTCGACCACCCCATTCGTTGTCCTTCGCTCGAAATAACTAATTATTTCTCCAAACCAGTTTCGGATTGTTTGACAACTCTTAGTAAAAACACTGGAGGATTTTGCCAACCATTCCGAGATGGATAGCATTCCCTCT
>NZ_JADEVX010000004.1:0-63067 GCF_015207925.1 Microcystis sp. LEGE 00066
GGCCATGGATGAGGCTTTTCTTAAAGATTTGCAACAAACTATTGACAATTTACCAGTTATAGTCTGTGTTTCTCAAGTCGATCGGCTGCGTCCGGTGCGAGAGTGGCAACCTCCCTATAATTGGCTGACGGGAGAAAGTCCCAAAGAAGTCAATATCCGAGAATGCTTGCAGTATCGGGCGGAATTATTCGAGGATCTCTGCGATCGCATTTTGCCGATGGTCAGTCAACAGCCAGATAGAGAAGCTTGGGGGGATGAGGAGTTATCAATCGCTTTACTGGGGGCAATTTCGCCCGCAAAACAGTTGCGTTTAGCCCGTTTTTTAGCGGATTTGGAAACTCGAACTCTGGCAGCGGCGAAAATAATCGATCGCTATACTTTACAGATGGCCACGGGACAAGGTTTAACGGCCCTATTAAAAAGTCCTATTCTCGGTTTTATCTCCACTTTAGCCACAGGAAGACCGACTTTAGCCTATCTTTTAGCTGAACAAATTCCTGTGGAACAATTACCAGTAGCGATCGGTAAATTACAGATGGCCTATGAGCTTTCTTCTCTCTTGAATCCAGAGAATAAAAGTTTTGATTTATTGGCACTTTGGCCAATACTATTAGAAAATTCTAGCACTGCCGACAAGGAAGCTTGGGCCTGGGGTCATGCTCTGGTAGAATATTGGACAAAGGACTTATCGATCGAACAGTTCCGGTCAAGTTATCAGGGGTATTTAGAAACGACAAAAACAGGCCTGTAGCCAGATTAATTAAGCTAAAACTTTCTTCCACTTTAAAAGTATAGGAGAGTGGGGAGGAGAGGTTTCTGGGGTTGAGATTTCTAGCCTTTGTACTAAAATTCCCAATAGGAGAGATTTTTTCGTGTTTTTTTAAAAGTTCTATTCATTTTTTTCATTTTCAGAGTTTTCATCGTTAGTTTTCGACGAACTACCCAAACCACTAAAATAAAAGGCAGTGACTGCTGTAGCTATTGGCCCTAAAAAAGTATAAATTGTCTTAGAAGAATCATTAATTAGGGTTGCCGCTTTATCCACTCTACTTTGTACTTCTTGTTCTTCGATGGCTTTCAAATTTATATTTAAAATGAACTACCCCGCCGCAAGCGGACGGGGTATCAGAATCAAAATAGACTCAATTGTAGATTTTGGTGTAGCTGCAGGTATTCTTTATCTTGTTCTTTTACATATCTCGCTATCATACCTTCATCCCCATGCTTTCCTACCGTACTTGCGTAATATCCATCACTCCAAAACTCTCCTCCCCACAACTGCTTTTTCACTTGAGGACACTTTTTGAAAATTTCTCTCGCCGTTATACTTTTAATCATTGTCACTATCCTTGTCACACTATAGGTCGGTACTGATTGCACCAGAAAATGCACATGATCTTTATCCACTCCAATTTCTACAAACTTTATCTCGTATCGTTTTTCCATCTCTAGACAGACTTCTTTCAACAAGCTATCTACCTGTTCGTCGAAAACGGCTTTACGATATTTGGCTGGGAACACTAAATGATATAGCAAAACACTTACATTATGGCTCTTATGGATGTATTCACTCATTTTTCTATTGTACGCCGCGAGCGGCGGGGAATTAGACCCGAAGAGATTAAAAATTCCAAGAGAAGCAAAAGAAATGAAAAAAATAGAAACAATTTGTGAAAAAGCAGTGAATAACAATCCAATCCAAAGCCACGTTGCTAAGGAACCAGCTACTTTAGTATTAAAATTATGTCTTTGGTCTGAGGGTGATATAGCTGTAGCTGGTTTACCAAATTCAGATACTTCATTGTCTAAATGATAAGGCTCCAGAGTCTTCTTTAGATTATGACGCACAGAGTTCCTCTCAGTTGGAAGAACCAAAGAAGCGCTGGGATCTTTTGGGTTGTTAACTTCCTCTGTCTCATTTTTTGAATCACTGGTCATAACTAAACAATTAGTAGTGGTCTCTGTTCATTACCTTTTTGCAGTATTAATTGAGTATCTTCCTCCGTCTCAGTTTTAGCATATAAAGCCATGAGTTTTAATCCTTTACGAATGACTTCAGACTCTGTTAAGCCTAGCTCCTTAGCTATTTCTTTAAGATATTCAGAGTCCTTTTGACTAAGATTTACTCGAAATTGTCTGGTGGCCATCTCTTTGTTTGCTTGATTACATCGATGCTGGTCAATAGGCATTTTTGTGGACAATTGATGTACAAACTACGTTTTTATAGATGTTCATAATAGTCTGCCTTTAGAAACCTAGCATCCTAAGTACAGTACCTGATCTTACCCTAATTACACTAGATATGTCAAGCAATTACACCAGATATGTCAAATCAACATAAACGAGTCCTGACGGTACTTAATGGGTGCAATAAGTTAAATACATCAACTTATCGACTTATTTGCTATTAAAAGGCTATTTTTCGCAAATTTTAACTAAAATAATCTTAGGTTTTATTCATGATTAGGTACAACAGGGGGTATAATAGGGTATTTAGTAGGTGGTATTATATGTACATATATGCAAGGCATAGCAATGGGTATAATGTGGGGCTTAATAGATACCACAGTGCTGAGTTCCTATGGTATGATAGTTCCATCAACTTTTAGATAGATAAAAGTATGGCAGACACAACTAAACAAGTGAGTATGCTAGAATTGGAGTTAGAAGATGATCTAATCAGACAAATTGAAGATGTAGCTGATTCTGGTTGTTTTTCAAAAGATGAATTATTACAAAGTATTTTAGAAGCATGGAGACATCATCAAGCCTATATACATAGACTTGAAAATATGGTTCAAATAATTAATATTAAGTAATTCGATTTGAGGATAACGTGGAATGATTACTATCAAATGATTACCTGCTTATTGTTTTGAGCTAACAAAAAATTTTATCACTATTTTCTTGAACAACAGTCTATTAAACTTTCATAACAAGTAACCCTGAGACAATTATCAGTTTTAGCAATTATTGAGATGTTAATTTATTGTAAGCAGGAATAATCGCCGCGTTTTCCCAATCATCATCAAAAGGAAGCGCATCGGGATCTGACAAAGCATTAGCCTCGATTTCTGCATCGCTCATCGATTTAACTCGCTCCCAATCGGTTAAATTATTAATATCTGGGGGATTATTTGTTATATTTATCCTTCCTAAAGCTAGTCTTTCCATAGGCGGTGGCCAGTGCAGAACTACAGTGATATACTAAGGATAACTTGATCAATACTTTCTAGGGAGATTTTGCTATCAATTCCCAGAAAGTATCGAGGTTTAGGTTTTGCGTCCGAGAAAATTAATAATCTGGGGACTAATTTCTTTTGACCAATGTTCTTGGGGATAGTGTTTTGCTTCCGAGAGGGGGATTAATTCCACTCCTGATTTAGTAGCTAATTTTTCGACAGTGACAGAAGATAACCAAGGATCGGCCATTCCCCAGACAAAAAGGATAGGTTTTTCAAAGTTCTCTAAACCTGTCTCAATTTCTGCCATGGTTTTCGATAGGTTTAAATTGCGAATCGTGGCCAGTAAAGCGCGACCCACTGCCGAAGTTTTTAGATAAGGTTGACGGAAAATAGCCAGATCTGCATCACTAATCACAAAACCGCTACCGGTTTCTAAAGTACGATCGACTAATAAGGGATCTTGAGTCGCCATATCTCCGAGGAAAGGTATCCCCCATTGTTTCATTATCCAGGGTAATTTAACATCCCTGGAGAGGGGAGTATTTAAGATGATCAAGCGCTCAATTTTATCAGGATTTTCTAGGGCGTATTGTAACCCGACGGAGGCTAAAAAACCCTGGACAATGAGGGAGATTTTCGGTAATTGGAGAGCTTGAATAAAATCCGCCAAGGCTTGACAAAAAGCGCTAGGTGTGTAGGCGAAATCTCTGGCATCGGGTTTAGCGGATAAACCAGAACCGATCCAATCGGGGGCAATAGCATTAATGTTATATTCTTCTAAACTGGTCAATAATTCCCGCCAAATATAGCCATGGGCGGGTAAACCATGGAGTAGAATGACGGGGGTTGTGTCCGGTTGTTGATCGGGGTTAACCTGTCGATAGAACCACTTGAGAGAGCCGACTTCGAGAAAACTTTCTAAAATAGCCATGGTTAATGGGGGATTAATAATCATTAACCATTGTCCAACGTCTAGGAACCGATCGCACCAGCAAATTTTCCACCCCGGCAGTTATAGGGAGCTTGCGTCGAGACTTTGTGCTTCTGCGGGGGTTAAGGGCAAATGAAGACCGCATTCTTGTTTTAAACCCTTGAAACGGGTGTCTCGTTCGTTGCTATCATCGGCGGTTAAAGGCCGACTGGAGTGCCAATCGCCGACGGAGACATAACCCAGATCAAAATAGGGATGGTAGGGAAGATCGTATTTAGTCAGATAGTCGTAGATGGTTTTGGCATTCCAGTCAAGGATCGGTAATATTTTGTAACGTTCGCCCTGTTGATTGACCCATTGGAGAGTTTTGCGGTGGTCGGTTTGGTCGCGACGTAAACCCGCTAACCAAGCGGTGGCCTTTAATTCCTTCAGGGCCCGTTGCATCGGCTCCACCTTGCGGATTTTGTCGTAGAGATTGAGGGAGTCGAGATCGTTATTTGACCACAATTTACCATGGATTGCTTCCATGCGGGCGGGACTGAGGGGAGATTGATAAACTTTCAGGTTTAAATGGAGGCGTTGGCTTAATTCTTCGGCAAATTGATAGGTTTCCGGGGGAAGATAGCCAGTATCGATCCAAATGACGGGAATATCGGGGATAATTGCGGTGACAAGGTGCAACATTACCGCCGCCTGAATGCCGAAACTGGTACTCATCACCAAACCTTCCCCAAAGGTGGCCGCGGCCCAAGCGACGATTTGCGCAGCGTTAGCGGAGTCAAAACGTTGATTAATTGTGGCCAGGTCGAGGGATAGAGGGGAGAAAAAAGACCGGTCGGCAGTGGGGATGAAGGCAGTTTCTAGGGCCTGTGGATGAGAATTAAGCAAGTGTAAATCTGGCATTCTGGCTAAGATTTAAGGTGTACAGTAGCGGCGGATACTGATAGAGTCCAATCTATCCCTGTAATTGGATTATAGCATTGGGCCATCGGCCCGCTCTAGCTATTCCTTTTCCTTTCCAGAGCCGGGTTATTCGATCGAGGATAATGGAACTATCAGGCCTCAATTGTATTTTAGTCGCTGATTTCAGGATAATTAGACCCTCAGCCCCGCTACTGCTAGATTTAGGGTCTGCTGAAAAAGTTTTTCGTGGGGACAGGGTGTGGGGTGTGGGGTGTAGGGTTTTACCGATTTTGAGGGGGTCAATTACCTAATTTTCAGGGAAAAAGTCCAGGGATTTTCCCCCCGATCACTCCCATATTTGGTACCTTTTGATTGACAAAAAGTCTAAAAGTCTTACCCAACAAGGTTTTTAGATTTATTCAGCCAACCCTATTTAGTAATTTTTTACTTTAAGTTAAGAAACTTATCTAAGGCTAGAACCATATTTGGCGGCCAACGGCGCACGCTTTTTACCCAATCGAGGTCTTGATAGCGGGTATCCATGCCGACGGCGGCTACCCAATTGCTTTCCGCTTCTCCCTGTTGTCCTTGGCTCCATAAAACGGCGGTTAAGGCGGCTCTGACATCGGGGAACATGGGGTATTTACGGGCAATATTCCGCATTTTTTGGACTGCTTCGGGATATCTGCCCAATTCGTACAGGGCCAGAGCCAGATTAGCTTGGGCCCAGGCAAAATTCGGGGCTAGTTGGGTAGCTTGGCGATAGTCTTTGACGGCGGCTTCCCAATCCCCTAAACCGCCCTCAGCGTTGCCGCGATTGTTATAGGCAAAGGCATCATTGGGATCTAGTTCTAAAACTTTATTATAATCGGCGATCGCTTCTTGATATTTGCCTTCTCCCTCTAAAGCGGTGCCACGATTGAGGTAGGGATCGGGGGCATCGGGGGCAATGGCGATCGCTTGGTTAAAATCGGCGATCGCATCCTCTAATTTATTGAGGCTGACTCTGGCATTGCCGCGATTACTCCAGACGGCGGGATTAGTGGGGAATTTGGCGACTAATTCGGTCCAATAGCTTTCGGCCTGGGCGTAATCCCCTTTTTCTGTGGCTTCTAGGGCTTTTTCGGCGATAACTTCCCCTTCTCTCATCTGTTCTTCGCTAATAGTCGGGCTATCGGCATAGGCCGCTATGGGTAGGGCAAAAAAGAGTAATAGACTCAATACACAAGCGGTGATCCAACGCATAATTACTTCATAATTTGTTACTTAATCTTTTCTCAATCTACCCTACTTAGGTGAACTCTGCCCTAGATAGTCTTGATAGCCTAGTCGTTGAAGATTGCTTTGTTTTTCGAGGACGGAATCGGTGAGGGATTGACGATAGGCGATAACTTGCTCTAAAAGATCAGTATTACCAGTGGCGAGAATTTGAACCGCTAAAAGTCCGGCATTTTTGGCATTACCGATCGCCACCGTGGCCACGGGAATGCCTGCGGGCATCTGTACAATTGAATAGAGAGAGTCTAACCCTTGTAAAGTGCGCGTGACTACGGGAACTCCAATCACGGGTAAGGGAGTTAAAGATGCCACCATTCCAGGTAAATGGGCAGCGCCGCCGGCTCCAGCGATAATCACTTTTATTCCCCTCTTATGAGCGTTTTTGGCGTATTCAAACATTTTTTCGGGGGTACGATGGGCCGAGACAATGGCGACTTCGTGGCTAATCTGAAAAACCTCTAAAACTGCGATCGCTTCTTTCATGGTGGGTAAGTCGGAATCACTGCCCATAATTACACCCACTAGGGGCGCTGCTGTCACCATAGTTACTAGAAAATAATATTTCCCCTAAATTGTATCGGGATCGATGCCTAATTCTCGCAGTTTTTCGGCCAATTTTTCCTTAGCTTGTCGTTCCCTTTCTTTTTCTAAAAGAGCCTGTTCTTTTGCCTGTCGTTGCTGTAATTCCGCTTCTTGAGGAGTGGGGACTAATTGACTATCTGCGGTAAAATAACGCAGTTTACGGTCAAATATCCCTAAATATAATCCTAACTGTTCACTCCAGAGATAACCCTGTTCATTGGCAGCAATGGCTTGATATTGTCCCCCAATTAGTCTAAATCCTTGTAATTCTAACGTATTAGGATCAAACCAAAAATAATTAGGAGTGCGAAAGGTATTTTGATAGAGAATTTTCTTGTTATTGCGGTCAATATTGGCCGTAGAATCGGAAAGAATCTCGACAATTACATCGGGATATTTACCCTGTTCTCCCCAAACTACCCAACTTTTGCGGGGACGTTTTTCGGTATCTAAAACCACAAAAAAATCGGGACCACAGAAATCACGTTTTTTTAGCTGTTCCTCGTTGTAGTAGATAGTTAGATTTCCCGAAGCGTAGTAATCACTCCTCTCGCGCCATAATAATTCTAGACAACTAAGGAGAATGATGATCTGTTGCAGATGTAGATCACTTTCCAATGGTGGTTCATCACTCCATAAATCTGTGGGGGGACAGGTGACTTCTGGGATCATGTCTAGGGCTGTCATGACTTTTTCCCGGTATTTTAGGATTGATTAATTATAGCTTTTTTCTCACAATTGCAGAGATAAGGCGGGGGGATTTCAGCTAATAGGCTCTCTTCTTCTTTGTGTGATAAGTTTAACTTATACAGGAGTGATCAATCTCTGTGTCCTTTGTGTCTTTGTGGTTCCTTCCACTCGCTCGCCAGCAGGACTGTATCTTAGAATACATTTTACCTACGAAACCTAAGAGAGCCAACCAATAACTTAATCCTATACCTTGACCGATCGCCCTCCGCACCTTAAAACTTCTATACAATAGCGCCAATAAGCCCGATAACAACGATGACTGAAACCTTAATTCAACCTGCCACCCTAGTAGAACTCTTACGTTACCGCGCCACGACACAACCGGAGGGCCATGCCTACACTTTTCTTATTGATGGTAAAAAAGAAACCCCACCTTTAACCTACAGTGAACTCGATCGCCAAGCAAGAGCAATCGCCGCCTATTTGCAAAAATACCAGGCCCAAGGAGAACGGGCCTTGTTACTCTATCCTCAAAGTTTAGAAGTAGTGGCCGCTTTTTGTGGTTGTCTCTATGCGGGAGTGATTGCCATTCCCGTCCCCCCACCGGAATCGGGACGACTTAAGCGCACTCTGCCCCGTTTACGCGCAATTGTCAAGGATGCTAATGCCACCTTTGCCCTAGTTACCGAAAGTATTCTGACTCTTATTGAAGGGGTTAAGGAAGAATTCCCAGAATTCGACCAAATGAAATGGATTACTACCGAAAGCATTGATATTTCCCTGGCGGATCAATGGCAAGATCCCCAGGTGAATAAATCGGCGCTTGCTTATCTGCAATATACCTCCGGTTCGACTAATATCCCCAAAGGGGTGATGTTAAGTCATTTTAATCTGATGCACCATTGCGGTTACTTGCAAAAAGCTTGTGGTTACGAACCGGATAGCGTTACCCTCACTTGGATGCCCTATTTTCACGATTACGGGTTAGTCGAAGGTATCACCGTCCCCCTCTACAACGGTACACCCTGCTATCTCATGTC
Source organism: Microcystis sp. LEGE 00066 (assembly GCF_015207925.1). Taxonomy (NCBI): domain Bacteria; kingdom Bacillati; phylum Cyanobacteriota; class Cyanophyceae; order Chroococcales; family Microcystaceae; genus Microcystis; species Microcystis sp. LEGE 00066. Next base: position 8,610 of record NZ_JADEVX010000004.1, read on the forward strand.
TCCCTTTGCTTTTATTAAGCGTCCGATGCAGTGGTTAAAAAATATTACTAAGTACAAAGTTACTCATAGTCAAGCCCCCAACTTCGCCTATGATCTTTGTACTCGCAGGATTAAAGCTGCCGATTTAGCGGAATTAGACCTGAGCAGTTGGCAGGCTGCGGGAAATGCCGCCGAACCGATTAACCCGAAGGTCATGGCCAAATTTGTCGATACTTTTGCCGATTATGGCTTTTCTTGGCAAACTTTCGCCCCTGCCTACGGATTAGCTGAATATACCCTGTTGATTTCCAATAAACCCAAGGGAACCACCCCAATTATTACCGCTTTGGATGCAACCGCCTACGAACGCGGTAAAATTGTCCCTGTAGGCTCCGATCGAACCACGGGAGTTAGATACGTCCCCAGTTGTGGTCGTCGCGTCTGTGATACCCGTATAGCTATGGTTAATCCAGATACTTTCACCCTTTGTGCAGCCGATGAAGTGGGCGAAATTTGGGCCAGTGACCCCAGTATGGCCGCTGGATATTGGCAACGGGAAGACGCAACCAAAGAAACTTTTCAAGCTTATCTTGCGGATACGGGAGAAGGACCGTTTTTACGCACAGGAGATTTAGGTTTTCTTCTTGATGGGGAATTGTATATCACGGGACGGATTAAGGATTTAATTATTGTCCGTGGTAGTAATCATTATCCCCAAGATTTAGAATGGTCAGTACAGCATCTTAATGAGGTTTTTCGTCCCGATTATGGCGCCGCTTTTTCCATTGAAGATAATGGGGAAGAACAGTTAGTTATTGTCCAGGAATTGGAACGTCGCAGCGGCGAATTAGATACGGCTGAATTAATTGCTGATATTCGTCAGGAAATCGCCGAAGAACACGAAATTATGACCCATGCCATTGTTCTGGCTAAATCGGGAACAATTCTCAAAACTGCCAGTGGCAAAATTCAACGCCGCGCTATTAAACAGAATTTTCTTAATGGTAATATGAGTATTATCGATGCTTGGTCAGAAAATCCTCAGTTAGTTAGTAAATTCGATCGCTCTATTTCTGAAACAGAAGCATAGTTTTTCGGGTGGGCAATGCTCACCCGATCGAGGATAAAGGCTCTTCTGGGTTCTGTGTGATAAGTTTAAGCGATATAGGATAGATCAATCTTTGTGTCCTCTGTGTCTGGAGTGGTTCCTTCCACTCCCTCGCCAGCAGGACTGTATTTGGTGAATACATTTTACCCACCAAACCTAAGAGAGCCAAGGCACTACTTAGAACGAGGCGACTTGTGGGGAAAGGTAGAAATTAATAGGCAAATAATCCCGATATTAATAAAGACATCAGCCAGATTAAAAACAGGAAAATTAATCAATCTAAAATCGAGAAAATCCACCACATAACCAAACAAAAAGCGATCGATACCATTGCCGAAAGCCCCTGCTAAAATAAAACCGTAGGCTAATTGTTCCCAACGGCTTAAATGCGGTCCAAAGTAAGCAAAAGCCATTAATCCCAAACTAACTAATAAGGATAGCCATTTGAGCCAACCAACACCGCCCCGAAAAGCACTAAAAGCCGCCCCAGTATTAATCACATAGGTGAAATGAAAAACCCCCGGAATAACCGGAAAAGTATCACCGATTTGCTCAAAACTCTGCACGGTTATATACTTAGTTACTTGGTCTAAACTTAGACCAAGCACCGCCACTATCCAAAACCAGCGATTTTTTTTTAACATTGGCTCTGGCATCAATAAAATAATAATTTACGGAAGAAAAAGGCAATAATTACCACCACACAAATTACTACTAACTGCCCTAAAAATGGCCAGACTGAATAATTCATAAATAGGGTGGGCAAACTATCAGGAAAGGTGATTTGACTGGCTTGGGGCTGAAAAATCGACAATCCCAGCATATATAATAAACCGCACAGATGAATCACTAACAAACCGGCAAAGGCACTGAAAGCCAGAGTTTCTATCTTAGCCCGCCAGCGAAAAGCCAACCAACCACACAGCCATGCCCCCGGCATAAAGCCTAAAATATAGCCAAAACTGGCTTCTTTCAGATAGCCCATTCCCCCACCCTGGGCAAACACTGGCAACCAAGTTAAACCGAGAAAAATATAGGCCACCTGAGCAAGAAGCCCGGCATTTTTGCCCCCCAGACAGCCCGTTAACAATACTGCCCCAATTTGGTAAGTTATGCCTAGTTTTTGCGAAGATAGACCCGCAGCCGACCAACTAGCTAGGCTTACTGGAACAAATGTACTAAAAATCGTCAGCAACAAGCCAATCAAAGCCCAGATTAACTCATTGGGAACCGACGCGGAAGTGCGCCGCGGTGGAGATTCTTGTCCTCGACGTGATTTGGGTTGCCTGTTAGGGTTGGTATTCACCGGGGATGGGGGCTTCTCCTCCTATTAAACTAAGATCAGCCAACATCGCCTGATCCTGTTGGGGCGGTTGTCCTAGGGTGGTCAAATAATGCCCAATCAGCATAGCATTAATTCCCGATTTTAGCCCCAGATTTTGCAATTCTCCCATCACTGCCTCTCGTCCCCCGGCATAACGGAGAATTTGTTGAGGTAAGATAAACCGGAAAATGGCGATCGCTTTTAGGGCAGTAAAAGGGTCCAGTTTGGGTAAATGACCTAAAGGGGTGCCACTTCTGGGGTTTAATAGGTTAATCGGCACTGATTCCACTTCTAATTCCGCCAGAGAAAAAGCTAAATCAATGCGATCAGTCCAACTTTCCCCCATACCGATAATTCCGCCCGTACAAGCTTGAATTCCCGCCGCTTTCAGGTTTTTTACCGTTTCTACCCGATCCTGCCAACTGTGGGTGGAGACGACGTTAGGATAAAAATTCTCGGAAGCTTCCAGATTGTGATTATAACGGGTAACTCCAGCTTCTTTTAAGGCCTGGGCTTGGGCAAGGGTTAACTCTCCCAAGGCGCAGCAGGGTTTAATCTTGGCTGTTTCGATGATTTCTTGAACTGTGGCCAGTATTTCCTCGAATTCCTTGGATTTGGGGCTATTATACTTTAATCCCCGGCCTTGACTAACTAAACAGAAGCGTTTGGCCCCCGCGTCGGCTGCCGCTTTCGCATGGCTGACGATTTCCTCGCGACTTTTTAAACCGTAGATAGGCGAATCTTGACCGGGATGGTGGACGGATTGGGAACAAAAACTGCAATTTTCCGAACAACTTCCCGATTTTATGTTGATAATGCTACATAAATCCACCGTATTACCACAACAGGCCTGACGAATGCGATCAGCAGCCTCACATAAGCTGAAAATATTTTCCTGACCTTCGATCGCAGTTAAAGCTAGGGCCTCTTGCTTACTGAGTCGATCGCCGGCGATAATCTGATTAGCCCTAGTCTGTAACCAGTTTTTTAAGGCTTCTCCCTCCACGGGGATAGATTGAGTAGCGGTGTGTGTAGAGACTTGTACCACGTCGTTTATGCTCTGACTAAGTTAGGCTCATCTTATCATTATTCAGTTACCGAGGAAAGATTAATCAAAAAATTTAGAAAAAAATACCCTTTTGTGCTAGACTACCCGCAAAAGTTATCTTGTCTCCGATTTTATGAAAGTTATTCCGACGGAAATTCCCGATGTTTTAATCATTGAACCGCAAGTTTACGGAGACGATCGAGGTTTTTTCTTGGAGAGTTTTAATCAGAAAGATTTTCGAGAAAAAACTGGGGTTAATACCACTTTTGTCCAGGATAATCACTCTATGTCCTTAAAAAATGTCCTGCGAGGATTGCACTATCAAATCCCCAATCCCCAGGGTAAACTGGTGCGGGTGGTGAGCGGTAGTGTTTTTGATGTGGCCGTGGATGCGCGTCAAAGTTCCCCCACTTTTGGGCAATGGGTAAGCTGTGTTTTAAGTGCGGAAAATAAACGGATTTTCTGGGTTCCCGAAGGTTTTGCCCATGGCTTTATAGTTCTCTCTGAACGAGCCGAATTTCTCTACAAAACCACTAATTATTATTATCCTCAATACGAAAAAACCATTTTATGGAATGATGCCGATTTAGGGATTGACTGGCCCCTAGAGATTCCCCCGATTCTCTCTCCTAAAGACCAAGCTGGACAACCCTTTAAATCCGTGGAAGTTTTCCCCTAAAGACGATGAAAAAAGTTTTACTAATTGGTGCTAAAGGTCAGGTAGGACAAGAGTTACAGGTAACTTTGCCATACTTGGGCGAAGTTATTAGTATCGGTCGAGAAGAACTAGATTTAACTAACTCGGAAAAAATCGGTCAGTTAATTAGGGAAATTCGCCCTGATTATCTGGTTAATGCCGCCGCTTATACGGCAGTGGATAAAGCCGAAACCGAGCCAGATTTAGCCTATTCTATCAATGCTATAGCCCCGAAAATCATGGCGGAATCTGCCGAGAAAATTAAAGCTAAATTTCTTCACATTTCCACCGATTATGTCTTTGATGGTCGGAAAAATACCCCCTATCTAGAAACCGATCTAACTAATCCTTTAGGGGTTTATGGACAATCAAAGTTAAGGGGAGAAGAGGAGATTAAAACTGTTAATTCTCAAGCAATTATCCTGCGGACTGCTTGGGTTTACGGCAGTTATGGTAAGAGTAATTTTGTCAAAACTATGCTGAGATTAGGCAAGGAAAGAGAGGAGTTAAAAGTAGTGGTGGATCAGGTGGGAAGTCCCACTTGGTCTAAAGATATCGCCACGGCCATTACTCAGCTTCTAATTAATGCCGATAATCCCACAGGAATCTATAATTTTACTAATAGCGGTGTTGCCAGTTGGTTTGATTTAACTAAAGCGATTTTTGAGGAGGCAAAAATAAGCGGTATTCCCTTAAAAATTCAGAGAGTAATTCCCATTACTACTGCTGAATATCCTACCCCAGCAGTGCGTCCGGCCTATTCGGTTCTTTCCAGTCAAAAAATCTCGCAACAATTGGGTTATATTCCTCCCTATTGGCGAGATTCTCTCAAAGCGATGCTCAACCAACTATTTAATCTTTAAAACTATGAAAGCACTAATTTTATCTGGTGGCAAAGGTACGAGGTTACGTCCCCTAACTTATACTGGGGCAAAACAGTTAGTTCCCGTGGCCAATAAACCGATTTTATGGTATGGAATCGAGTCAATTGTGGCCGCAGGAATTACCGATATTGGCATTATTATCAGTCCCGAAACTGGGGAAGAAATTCGTCAGACCACGGGCAGTGGTGAACAGTTTGGCGCTAAGATAACTTATATTCGCCAAGATCAACCTGCTGGATTAGCTCACGCGGTCAAAACTGCCCAATCTTTCCTAGGAGATTCCTCCTTTATTATGTACTTGGGTGATAACCTAATTGAGGATGATTTATCGCCCTTTTTAGAGTCTTTTCATCAACAGTCTCTTGATGCTTTAATTCTCCTGCGAAAAGTTTCTAATCCTAGTGCTTTTGGGGTGGCAAAAGTAGATGAAACTGGCAAAGTTTTATACTTAGTCGAAAAACCCAAAGAACCCCCCTCAAATTTAGCTTTGGTGGGGATTTATTTTTTTGCTCCCACCATTCATCAAGCGATCGCATCTATTCAACCTTCGGGCCGGGGTGAGTTAGAAATTACCGACGCTATCCAAGAATTAATCAATCAAAATAAAGCAGTAGAAGCGAATAAACTACTAGGTTGGTGGTTAGATACCGGTAAAAAAGATGATTTATTAGAAGCAAATCGGATTATCCTCGATACCAGTCTAGAAATCGCTTTACTAGGAGAAATTGATCCTAATAGTCAGGCGATCGGACGGGTACAAATTGGCCAGGGTAGTAAAATTATTAATAGTACCATTCGCGGCCCTGTCATTATTGGAGAAAATTGTCACATTGAGAATTGTTTTATCGGTCCCTACAGCAGTATAGCTAATGGCACAAAATTAATTGATGCCGACATAGAACACAGTGTTATTCTCAAAGATGCCACGATTATTGGCATTCATCAGCGCATAGTTGATAGTGTGATTGGACGACGGGCAAAATTAGAAATTGCCCCCCAACGTCCAAAAGCTTTACGCTTTATGATTGGGGATGATTCCCATGTGGAATTAGTGTAGTTATTGGGGATTAACTGCCTGTTTAATTAATACCGGAGGATCGAGAATTTCCCTAGCTAATTCGCTGGCGGTTTCCCAGCTTTTCTGAGAAAGATTGACATTTTTAGGAGAAAAAAGCTCACCTAACTATGTTATAATCAAGAGTCTGACCTATTTTACCGTTCTAGAACTATGACGCAACAGTATCGCATTACCCTACTACCCGGCGATGGCATCGGGCCGGAAATCCTCGCTGTCACCGTAGAGATACTGAAAGTCATCGGTAAAAAATTTGACCTCCAGTTTGACTTCCAAACCGCTTTAATTGGAGGGGCAGCCATTGATGAAACCGGCAGTCCTCTCCCCGAAGCAACTCTGAGCGCCTGTAAAAATAGTGATGCTGTTCTCCTGGCCGCTATTGGGGGTTATAAATGGGATAATTTGCCTCGGCAGCAAAGGCCAGAAACGGGATTATTAGGCTTAAGATCTGGTTTAGGTCTTTTTGCTAATTTACGTCCTGCCACCATTTTTCCGCAATTAATCGACGCTTCTAGTCTCAAACGGGAGATTATCGAGGGAGTGGATATCATGGTCGTCCGGGAATTGACCGGGGGTGTCTATTTCGGTCAACCGAAGGGGATTTTTGAGACGGAAACGGGAGAAAAATGCGGTGTAAATACCATGGTTTACTTGGAATCGGAGGTGGACCGCATCGCTAAGGTGGCCTTTGAAATTGCCCAAAAACGCGGTAAGAAACTCTGTTCCGTCGATAAAGCTAATGTTCTTGATGTTTCCCAACTCTGGCGCGACCGGATGACGAAAATCGCCGCTAATTACCCCGATGTGGAACTTTCCCATCTCTACGTCGATAACGCGGCCATGCAGTTAGTCCGGGCCCCCAAACAATTTGATACTATCGTCACGGGCAATTTATTCGGTGATATTCTCTCCGATGAAGCGGCCATGTTAACCGGTAGTATCGGAATGTTACCCTCCGCTAGTTTAGGGACTGCTGGGGTGGGGGTTTTTGAACCCGTCCACGGTTCGGCCCCAGATATCGCCGGCCAAGATAAAGCCAATCCGATCGCCCAGATTCTCAGCGCTGCTATGATGTTAAGATATGGGCTAAATCAGCCTTTAGCGGCAGCCGCGCTGGAAAAAGCCGTGGAAAAAGTCTTAGAGTTCGGTTATCGTACTGGAGATATTTTCTCAGAAGGTATGACCCTAGTGGGATGCCAAGCTATGGGCCAGGTCATCCTGAAAGTTTTAGAATCATAACAAAAGTGACAAATTCGGAAATCGTCATATACCATTGATTTAATAAATACGTCAATTTAATCGTGGGGAGACGAGTGAAATGGTGGCCCTATCCGAGAAAACAGAACAACAACGTGTCGATATGGAAATCCCAATTTTGTTAGATCCTACTGTCTTACGGGCAGCCAGACGCATTTATCGCATCTACTGTACCCTCAACAGCCGAGTTAGTAAACGTCCTTTCGGTGTCGCTATTAACCGCGACAATCATCGCGGTCAATTGATTTTTAACAATAAACCGATTCTTCTCCCCGGAGAGTGTTTCGTCCCGATTAAGCAAATCGAATCGGAAGCCTATTAATTTTTGTGAAGATTTGCCCTAAATATCTTGCCAAACGTCAGCTAATACCCACTGACGTAATTTTTTTGTCTAATATAGGGTTTGCTGAATAAATCTAAAAACATTGTTCGATAAGACTTTTAGACCTTTTTGAAATCCAAAAGTACCGGCCATTAGAGTAATCGGGGGGAAAATTCCTGGACTTTTTCCCTGAAAATTAGGTAATTGAACTCCTGAAAATCGGTAAAACCCTACACCCTACACCCTACACCCTACACCTACACCCTACACCCCACACCCTGTCCCCAAGACAAACTTTTTTCAGCAAACCCTAATATAAAAAGATGTTCGGGAATAATCTTAACTCTACCCTAATCCAAGACCTCGATCGCCTAGAAAATCGTCTTCGGGAAATTCCCCTCGAACCGGGGGTTTACTTCCTGCGCGACCAAAATGGCGAAATTCTCTACATCGGTAAATCCAAAAAACTCCGGTCTAGAGTCCGTTCCTATTTTCGTCCCAGTCAACCCCTCAGTCCCCGCATTGCTTTGATGGTGCGACAGGTGACAGAAATTGAATTTATCGTCACCGACACGGAAGCAGAATCTTTGGCCCTGGAAGCTAATCTAATTAAACAACATCAGCCCCATTTTAATACTCTCCTCAAGGACGATAAAAAATATCCATACATTTGTATTACTTGGTCGGAAACCTACCCGCGCATTTTCATCACCCGCAAACGGAGCATAAATAACCAAAAAGACCGTTATTATGGTCCCTACGTCGATACCAGGCTGCTGCGCTACACTTTACACCTAATTAAACGCACTTTTCCCCTGCGTCAACGTCCCCAACCTCTGTTCAAAGACCGTCCCTGTTTAAATTATGATATCGGTCGTTGTCCGGGGGTTTGTCAAAAACTAATCAGTCCCCAAGATTATCGAGAAACCTTGCAGAAAGTGGCGATGATTTTTCAGGGAAGGACGGGGGAATTATTAGACAAATTAGCGACAAAGATGCTCGCAGCCTCGGAAAACCTAGATTTTGAACAAGCGGCCACGATTAGGGATCAAATTCGCGGATTACAGGCCCTTAATACCGATCAAAAAGTCTCTTTACCTGATGATACCGTATCCCGGGACGCGATCGCTTTAGCTAAGGACGAGCAGCATTGTTGCATACAATTATTCCAAGTGCGTTCCGGTCGTTTGGTGGGACGTTTGGGATTTTTTGCCGATAGTCAGTCAGCAAACGAGGGAGAAATCCTGCAAAAAGTCCTGGAAGAACATTATTTATCGGTGGAAGGGGTGGAAATTCCCAGCGAAATCCTGTTACCCTGCGAATTACCGGAAGGTGAGGTGTTAGCGGGGTGGTTAAGGGAAAAAAAAGGTCGCAAAGTCGAGTTAACTGTCCCCCAACGGCAAAGTAAAGCGGATTTATTAGCTATGGTCGAGAAAAACGCTCTTTATGAGTTAGAAAAGACGAAAAGAAGCGCCGACCGGGATTTACAGTCTTTGCAGGATTTAGCGGTAATTCTCGATTTACCGGCACTACCCCACCGCATTGAGGGTTATGATATTTCTCATATTCAGGGTTCCAATGCGGTGGCATCCTCAGTGGTGTTTATCGATGGGGTGGCCGCTAATCAACATTATCGTCACTATAAAATCAAAAATCCCGAGGTTAAAATCGGCCATTCCGATGATTTTGCCAGTTTAGCAGAAGTAATTCGCCGGCGTTTCCGTCGTTATGCCGAAAATCCCGATAATATTGCCGAAAGTGATGATTTTCCCGATTTGGTCATGATTGATGGGGGAAAAGGACAATTATCGGCAGTGGTGACAGTTTTAGGGGAGATGAATTTATTAGAACAGGTAAAAGTTGTTAGTTTAGCTAAACAGAGAGAGGAGATTTTTTTACCGGGGGAATCCTCTCCTTTAGAGACAGATAAGGAACAACCCGGAGTGCAGTTATTGCGTCGAGTCAGGGATGAAGCGCACCGCTTTGCTGTTAGCTTTCACCGACAACAAAGGATGCAAAAAAGTCGCCGTTCCCGTTTGGATGAGATACCGGGTTTAGGTTTTAAGCGACAAAAAGATTTATTAGCTCATTTTCATTCTCTGGATTATATTCGCGAAGCTTCCCTAGAACAATTGCAACAGGTGACAGGAATTGGGGAACAATTAGCTAAGGAAATTTATAATTATTTTCATCCTAGGTAGGGATAAGCTGTTGAAGAATATCTAAGGCGGCTCTCTTGGGTTTGGTGAGTAAAATGTATTCTAAGATACATTCTTCCTAGCGAGGGGGTGGAACAAACCACAAAGACACAAAGGACACAAAGACTGAGCGATCATATTGTAAGTTAAACTTATCACACAGAACCTAGAAGAGTCACTCGGTTTTAACTTCCGTATCGAGAATCGTCCCTTTGACGTTAGCATATTTAAAATTAGCCCCATCAAGAAATACCCCTCTAAGATTTGCCCCTTCAAGATATGCCCCTTCAAGATTTGCCCAATCAAGATTTGCCCCTTTAAGATTTGCCCCGTAAAGATTTGCCCCTCTAAGATTTGCCTCTTCAAGATTTGCCCCTCTAAGATTTGCCCCTTCAAGATTTGCCCGTTTAAGAAATGCCATTGCAAGATTTGCCCCTTCAAGATTTGCCCCTTTAAGATTTGCCCCTTCAAGATTTGCCCCTTCAAGATTTGCCCCTCCAATATCTGCCTCTGCAAGATTAGCTCTTTCAAGATTTGCCCCGCCAAGATCTCGATGTATCAACAGACAGTTTTGTAAATCAAGAAAACTGAGACAATCTAACACCAACATAAACTCTAAATCTATTCTTTGTCCCTGAAGACGGGCCAACCAATTGCCGAAAGCTTCAGGAGAAGGCCATTGAATGGGAAAAATTTCTTCGGTGACTCGCCCACAGGCATTAAATACCGCTAATAGAGCTTCTTCGGCATTGCGTGCCTGTCGCATTTCCTCCTGAAAATTGGGGCGGTTTTTTAACCCCTCCATCGGCATTCCTTTGACCAAAAGATATTCAATTAAATGACCCAGAGTTTTCTGCCACTGTTTCACTTCATCTGGGGACTGTAATTGCATTTGATTGACAATAAAACTAAAAAGATATTCATCTATTGCCGTCGGTCCGCATAAAGTCGCCCAGGTAATTAAAGCTTGTCTGGGATCGTAGTCATTGTCATAATCATCTTCACTGTCTTGTAATTTCCTATGAATTTGCTTAACTCGGTCAACAATTCTGCGGGCAGTTAAATATTCACCAAAACTTTTATGGGTAAATTCAAAGGTTTTTTCGCTGCCTCGTAAATCGCCACTTTCTCGAAAATAAAAGGCTGTTAAAAGACGGGTAATACTCCCTTGGGAATCGCTTTGAAAACTATCTTGGAAATTTTTTAGGAGATTTTTTAAGCCATTATTGTCACAATGTTCTTTAATCTCTATAACGGTGGTGGTTCTACCATTACCATGCCAACAGGAAAGGGCAATTTCCATTAAAATTAGCACAAAATCTTTTTCTGTAATCCCTTCTATAGCCCGGTGGCCTGGACTATTTTTTTCATAACCTCGCTCATAGACTGCCTTGAGCAAATTGTCATAAATATTATTGAGGTTAGTTTCTTGGGAAAATTGAACCTCGCCTCGTTCAAAAGTGAGAGCAATAAGATAATTTAATAGCGGTTGAGCGGTAATTTCTTGTAAATTTTCCCCCGATAATTCTGGCGGTAATTGTGCATATTTTTTCCCTTTAGCTTGCCCATACTGTTGCCACCATTGATGACGTTGATCAACTTTTAATAAGTTATCAACATCGCTAAAATCATCGCTTTTAGCAACCCAATAGGGTAAAATAGTGATAATTTGCTGAGGTTTTTTAAAATTATTTTTATTGGATTGTACAACCACATCACGCCCACTAATCAACACTTGTAAACGAGTTTTATTTTGATTAAAACTTTTGACCTGTTCTCGTACTTCATTAATAAAATTTTGGGCGACTTCTTGGGCGATTTTTCCCTGCATAGATAGCTCATCTAAGCCATCAAAGATAATTAGTAATCGTAAATCTTGATCGCTCGGTTCTAGAGGATTTTCTGGTAAAAAACCTTCATGTTGAACAAAAGTTTTAACTGCTGTTACTAAATCGGTGGAGAAACTCAAGCGATGCAAGGGAACATATAAAACTTGTTTTTCTAAACCAGCTTGTTGGGCAGCAAATACTTTACAAAAGGACGATTTTCCACTACCCGGCCCACCGGTCAATAAACGGATAGCATCATCGGATTTTGCCGCTTCTAACCATGTTTCTAACTGCTCTTGGAGTTTGATGACAATGCGTTTAAATGATGGCTCTCGATGGTAATCTGTGTCTGGGGTGGCTTTTATTTCTTCTTCTTCATAAAATCCCCGTAGAGGTACATAAATTTGCTTTAAACTAAAGGTTTCCCAAAAAATAGGTTCATCGATCTGTTTTTGCAACCAAGCTCGATAATGTAACCAGCCGCTTTCTCGTTTCCAAGGATTGTTAAAAGGAGTGTCGATTTCATCTAAAAGCAGACTGTATTCATCTCGTTTATCTTTCCATTGTTTATGCAACTCTAAGACAAAATAAGCTGGTAAACGGTTACTTAGGCTCTGCGCTTCCTGGGAATTAGTGATTAAATTATTTGTTGTTAACCACTGTAAAAAAGCTGCTTGGACTGGTGCGACTATAGGTAATCTTTCGGGATGCTCAAAAAAATCTCGATCGAGATTTAATTCCTGCTCTTCTAAAGAGTCGGTAATCTGACGGTAAAGTTCTTTTAAAGGCAGCTTTTCAACTTCTTGGGGCAGTAAATCAGCATTACTTTTAAGTAATCCTTTCATCGCTTCCATTAGCGATCGAATTATTAATAAACCCGCTAATTCCCCCGGATTCCGACTTAAACCAAGAGCATCTAAAACTTCTACTCCATTTTCGGCCAGATCATCCCACTGCAAAAATAGCCCGTTAAGAGTGGCTTTTCCCAGGGTACTAAAGAGACTTCTCAGATTGACTTTAACTTGTCGTTTCCAGATATTTTGGGGTTTGGAAACAGAAATTCCAGCAGCTGATTCGGACATAGAACAAAGCGATCAATAAAGCTTATGTAGTCTATTATATAAGTAAGAATAACCGTTGAGGTGGTTGGGTTTCGCTTTTTCAATCGAATTGAGCCATTTTCGACCCCGTATTGTTTCGTTTAACCCAACCTAGGAGGCAAGGTGATCACCTTTAAGCGATCGCAATTTGAGTTAAGATGATGGCAAGTTAGGCAATTCAGCGTATTTGAGAGTAAACCCGTAGGATTCCGCAGCCTTTTTCGCAGCAATGTGAGACTTCAGTAAATAGTCATGGATGGACGTGCATTCCTCCGACAATCTTGTTTGAGTTTTATCTTTTTCTTGCAAAATCTCTGAGCGGATCATAAGTTGTTCTCCTCTTTGAATAGTTCAAGTGGTGTGACAATTTCAGGTGTTGACAAGCCAAGACGGGCATTGATAACGCGAATATGCTTCCGTTTGTTAGCATTCGCTAGATGGTTGCAATTCCAAGTAAGGAGATATTGAATGTCAAAATAGCTGGCATAGGCAAGATGTAGAGCGTCGCCCACAAGAGACCTTGGCATGACATAGTTGGCAAGATAAAACTCGACAACTTGTTCAAGAGCAGAAGTCGGCGGTAGCAAAGGAATCGTCGAAACCAAATGGATAATTTCAGCTTTACGCGGATAGTTTCCGTCGGTTAGCTCTTGAAGCACGGCATCTGAAATATATAAATCATAATAACTGGACATTTCCGACCACCACTTCCTTGTGACTTCGGTAAAAGCTTTTAGAGTTTCACGCTCATCAAAGTAATAACTCGGAACGGTGGAATCCAAGTATACTTTTTCTTTCATGGTAATAACTGATTTACAAGACTAAATTAGAGTCTGAAGAAGCGATATGGTAGCTTCCTCTATTCTACTATCCTATCTCTGTAAGGAGGTTGTCGCACTATCAGGCTTGACCTCTTTGACCTCGATCGCACTTGGGATTGATAGAGTTCATGGCCACGTCGGGCAAATTCCTCTTTGCTGTGGCGAGGTTGCCGTGCTGTCATTGACTAGACTCTGTTTCAACGTTTGTCTCTCTATTTTAACCTAGGCTTGTTGACAGATAAAAATCAATTCAGGGCAATCGCTTTCAGGTAAAAAAATTAGGCATTTTCGGTTTACCATAGTCAAAGTGTGCTTTCTAGGCTAATGACTTTGACTAAAACCCCCGTGATCAGAAACCGTCGTTTTTCCCTACGCAATCTCTTTGAGACTTGCATGGCCCTGTTGGTGTTATGTAATTATATTCTGGTTATTTTCGATTTAACCTATATTCCCCTGCGAGATTTTTGGTTACAGGGACGCTTGCAAATAACTTTATTAAGATTTAATGAACCAATAAAACTCGGACTTATTTCCTTTCAAGAATTACAAATACCTCCCGATAAACCCCTAGAAATTCCCTTTGTTAAAGGAATCGCTAATTATGATGTGGTGAAAGGAATTAAACCCTATCGCAGTACCAGTGAATATTTAGCTACGGTTGATAAACTTAATGAAATAATTAATCAAAAGGTCTTTAACCCAGAGTTTAATCTGCAAGAATATCGCCAAGAGATCGAGAAAATTTTAGCCAATTTACGCCAAAAAAGTGTCGATATGATCGATAATAATCCCTTTGCCTCGGCCGAGAAAACTGGGACTTTAGAGAAGATTAAAAATAGAATGCGCTTGCGGGTTTTTCAAACGGAAAATGTTTCCGCAAAAGCAGCCTTTCAGAAGTTTTGGACTTGGGATTATCTCAGTCAAAATGGCTGGGAAAAAGAGTTGAAATTTTTCAATCAAGAAATTCAACCTTTAATAGAAACTAATTATTTTCGTCCTCTAGGAGAAGATGGGAGACCGATAGATAACTTTGAGGCGATCGATTTTTTATTTGGTACCATCTTTTTCTGGGAATTTATGCTAAGAACTTGGTGGATTGCTCGCACTCATAAAGGTCTGCGTTGGCGCGAGGCTATGTTATGGCGATGGTATGATATTTTTCTGTTTATTCCTATCTGGAGATGGCTGCGATTTATTCCTACCGTTATTCGCCTAGATCAAGTTAAAATTATTAACTTAAGGGTGATTAAAGAACAGGCAGTTAAAGGCTTAGTTGCGCTAATTTCTAAAGATATTACTGAGATAATATTCCTGAGAATTGTTAATCAAATACAGGAATATATTCGACGGGGACAAGTGGAGAATTTTCTCGATCGATCCCTTAATGGTGGCTATAATAATCTCAATGATACTAATGAAGTTATTGAAATTTTTCGGTTAGTAGTTAATAGCACCGTTGACAAGGTTTTACCGCAAGTTAAACCAGAAGCAGAAGCTTTAATTAAATACAATATCGAGAAAATTCTCAATCAAACTCCCGCTTATCAAAGCTTATTACGATTACCCGGCATGAAAGGGTTAAAAACTGACTTGAGTAATCGTCTATCTAGTCAATTGTATCAATCTTTTGTTAATATAGCTGACAAGATTACCCAGGAAGACGAAGTTTTTGAGCGTTTATTACAGCAATTAGTCCAGCGTTTCGGGCAATCTCTCGCCGGGGAATTACAATCCCGTCACAGTCTAGAAAGAATCGAGATGTTATTAATTATCTTCCTAGAAGAAGTGAAATTAAACTATGTACAAGAATTCTCAGATGAAGACTTAGAAACTATCCTCGAACAAACTCGCTTACTCCACTCTAAAAGTGCAGAAATTACCCCAGGAGAAACCATGAATCCTCGTCGTATTCTCTAAAAATTAGTGATCATTGATTAGGTAATTTTGCTTGATCTTTTGATCACTTTTCTAGTAAGATATATGCTGAAGACCCGATTACTCAATTAACCTAATTATCTACTCTCATGTTAACAAAAGTTATTCTCGGTTTACTTTGGTTATGCTTCGGATTATACGCTTTTTTACTAGCACCCCCCGACCAACCAGATACAATAAATTTAATTATCAATCTTTCCACTGGCAAATGGCAAGATATTAACCCGTTAATTATCGCTCTTTTTAACCTGATGGGACTTTGGCCACTTATCTACACTAGCCTTTTAATTATCGATGGTCGTGACCAAAAAATTATCGCTTTGCCCTTTGCTTTTGCCTCCTTTGCTGTGGGTGCTTTCGCTATTTTACCCTATCTAACCCTCCGTCAACCCAACAGCAATTTTACTGGCAAAAAAAATCTGGTCATTAAACTTTTAGACTCACCTTGGTTAGGAGTAATTGCCCTAATTACTGCGGCAATTTTAATCGCTTACGGATTAATTAACGGCAATTGGTCTGATTTTTGGTATCAGTGGCAAACTAGCCGTTTTATTCATGTTATGAGTTTAGATTTCTGTCTTTTAACCCTATTATGTCCAATTTTGCTGCAAGATGATCTAACCCGACGGGGATTAAAAAATCCTTTCCTGTTGCCGGTAATTTCCCTTTTGCCTCTAATCGGTCCGGCAATTTATTTAATTATTCGTCCTCGCTTAGGGGAGAATTAAGGGTAAATTGTCTTGAGCAAACTTAACTATTTCTTGACAAGAGAAGTTCATATTTAACAAAAATTATGCTGAGGTTCCCCTAAAATATGGGAAAAGAGATTAATGTCCAGATTAGAAGGAGTGTTTAACCTTGTTAGAGAGTCAAAAACCACCTCAGATTTACTGCTTTCAAGCTGATTATCTTGCCTCCCAACAATTTAACCCCCAAGAGATTCCCGCTTGGTTATCCTTAGAGGTAAACTGGCAGGGTTATAGAATTCATACCCTACCCTGGGTAGCAGACGTAGCTAGGGTATTAGGATTATTAGCGATCGAAGATACTCCCCAAGGGTGGCAAGATTATTTAGAAAGCTTGGGATTAGCCAAAATTAGGTTAATGGACAGCGAGGAGTTTTTTGAGGATAAATCTTTATCGGGATGTTAGAAATGCCCTATAATTGGCAATTTAGTGATGATTCTACCAGTCAATTTATGCCCTATAAACTACTCTTTGTCTGTTTAGGAAATATCTGTCGTTCTCCCGCTGCCGAGAATATCATGACTTATCTGATTGAACAAGAAGGATTAGGCAATAAAATCCTCTGTGATTCTGCGGGGACTGCCAGTTATCATATCGGTTCTCCTCCTGATTCTCGCATGA
This sequence comes from Microcystis sp. LEGE 00066, assembly GCF_015207925.1. Lineage (NCBI taxonomy): Bacteria > Bacillati > Cyanobacteriota > Cyanophyceae > Chroococcales > Microcystaceae > Microcystis > Microcystis sp. LEGE 00066. The sequence goes on from NZ_JADEVX010000004.1 coordinate 25,555, forward strand.
ATACGGCCGCCAAAAAACGCGGTATTCTTCTGCAAGGGACAGCTAGACAATTTACCCGCGAAGATTTCGAGAATTTTGATCTAATCCTAGCCATGGATAAAGCCAATTATCAAGATATTTTATCCCTAGATCGGACAGGAAAATATCAAGAAAAGATCAAGTTAATGTGTGACTATGCTCGTTATCACCCAGAAAAAGAAGTTCCCGATCCCTACTACGGTGGTCGGGAAGGTTTTGACCGCGTAATCGAGTTACTTTTAGACTCCTGTGGCAGTCTTTTAGAGGAAGTAAAAAACAAAATTTAAGTTTTTTATTTCAGCTAATCGATTAATCTATGTTCGAGGGAAAAACGAACCAATTCGGCGCGATTGTTAGTAGTTGTTTTTCTGAGTAAACTACTAACATATTTCTCGATCGTGCGAGAACTAAGATGCAGTTTTTGCCCAATTTCACTGTTAGAAAGTCCCCGGGCTAAATGTTCTAACACTTCCCGCTCGCGATTAGTTAACTTAAAATCGTCCTGTAAAGAAGAAGTTAAAACATCCCTAGTTTTGGGGCTTTCTTCTGGTTTTAATTTCTGATATTGACGTTCACTTTGCACCATTTGCGATCGCTCTAAAAGATTGCGAATAACTGCTTTTAATTCCTCCATCTCAAAAGGTTTAGGAAGATAGATATCACAACCCACTTGATAACCGCGGATTCTTTCCTCCGTTGACCCTCTTTCGGTTAAAAAAATTACTGGTAATAACCTAAATTCTGGCTGTTGCCGCACCTTAGTCACCAAAGAATAACCGTCTAAACGCGGCATTTTGATATCCGATACCAAAAGATGGGGATGATAGGTATCCAATAAATTCAAAGCTTCCAAACCATTACTCGCCGCTACCACACTATAACCTGCTAATTCTAAATAATCTTTGACCGCTAGGCGGATACCGGGGTCATCATCGGCAATTAGAATCAAAAGAGGCATAGAAATCAACAGGACAAGGTTTTTTCGTTATTAATAGCCTAGCACCCTCCGCTCGTCACAATTGTCCATCAAGCTACAGAGGCCGTTGTAACTGATATTATACTAGCAGTTAGCAATCAGCCTTTTCAGTAATCAGATGTGAGTTTTCAGCTTTTTTCTCCCCATCTCCCCACTCCCAACCCCTTTTTTACTTTTTACTTTGAAGATCGTTTTTGAGTTATAGCGTTTCTCATAAGTATGAAGTATAACTGGATTGGGCATCGTCTCCTGACTCCTGACTTCTGGCTCCTGACTCCCGAAACCGACAACTTTGTACCTCACTATTAAGATAATTGCCATAACATGACAGATTATTTAGTTTCCCTGACAATTTGGGCGGGTATTTACGCGATTTTTGCCCTCGGTTTAAATCTACAATGGGGATTTACTGGCTTAATTAACTTTGGTCACGTTGCTTTTGCCACTTTAGGGGCTTATGCCACGGTTTTATTAACTTTACAGGGTGTACCGATGATTTTTGCCGCCATTGTCGGGGCGCTACTAGGGGCATTGTTGGGATTGGCGATCGGTTTTTCCACCCTGAGATTAAGAGCCGATTATCTAGCAATTGTCACCATCGGGGTGTCTGAGTTAATTCGTTTGCTGGTGCTTAACGAGGATTGGTTAACGAAAGGCAGTTTCGGACTACAACGTTATCCCCTACCTTTGGATATAAATCCCAGTTTTCCCGTCAAATTGTTAATTATTGCCCTGTTTACCCTGCTTGCTATCTTTGCTCTCTGGCAATTGGGGCGCAATCTGCAACGACAATGGCGCGAAGCTGGGCAAATTAGCGGGAAAAGCTATCAACCGACGCAAAAGAGAGCTTTAATCTTTTGGGGGTTGTTAGGGGCGATAATCCTGCTTTTTCTGTATATAAACGGTGTAATTGCCTTGAATGACTATAATTACAAAGCGGGGCTGATGGTGGTAGTTTTAGTCCTCCTCGCTCTCGTTTATACTGGTTTAGAATTACTTTTGCGATCACCTTGGGGACGCATCCTCAAAGCTATCCGGGAAGATGAAGAAATTCCCCGGGCCTTGGGAAAAAATGTCTTTTGGTATAAGTTACAATCTTTGATGTTAGGCGGTGCTATTGCTGGTTTAGCTGGGGCTTTTTTAGCATGGCAATTAACCACTATTTACCCGACTAATTTTGAGCCGTTATTGACTTTTAACGCTTGGATTATTATCATTCTCGGTGGCTCTGGTAGCAATGCCGGCACCTTACTAGGAGCAGTAATTTTCTGGGCTTACGATTCCCTGACTCGCTTTATTCTGCCCCAATTAGATATTTTTAATGATAGCCAATTAGGGGCTTTACGGATTATGATTATCGGTCTGCTGCTCATGGTTTTAATGATCTGGCGACCCCAGGGTATCCTCGGCAAAAAAGAGGAGTTAACTTTGGGAAAATAATTTCAGTTATCAGTTATCAGTTATCAGTTATCAGTTCATCGATTACTCTTCACTGAAAACACTTCCCACTTCATAATTCATAATTCATAATCTATAATTTATATATGTTACTTTCTGCCAAAGGATTATCGAAAAGTTTTGGAGGCATTCGCGCCGTCAATAATGCTTATTTGGACGTGCCGCAGGGCAGCATCACCGGGTTAATCGGACCAAATGGAGCCGGCAAAACCACACTTTTTAACCTTTTATCTAATTTTATTCGCCCAGATAAAGGGGAAGTTTTTCTTGATGGTCAGCCGATTCATCAGCTGCCTCCCTATCAAATTGCCCTGAAAGGATGTGTGAGAACTTTTCAAGTCGCCAGGGTATTATCCCGATTAACGGTGTTAGAAAATATGCTCTTAGCTAGTCCGGGACAAACGGGAGAAAATTTTCTCAAAGTCTGGTTTCAGGGGGCAAAAATTCGCCAACAGGAACAGGAAAATCGTGCCAAAGCTTTGGACATATTAGATTCGATCGGTCTAGGGGAAAAAGCGCATGATTATGCGGGAGCTTTATCGGGAGGACAGCGTAAATTATTAGAGATTGGCCGAGCGCTAATGACCGAGCCAAAATTAATTTTATTAGATGAACCGGCCGCTGGAGTTAATCCCACTTTAATCGGTCAAATCAGCGACCATATTATCGAATGGAATCGTCAGGGAATTACCTTTTTAATTATCGAGCATAATATGGATGTGATTATGTCCCTTTGTCACCACGTTTGGGTATTAGCAGAAGGGACAAATTTAGCCGATGGCATTCCCAGCGAAATCCAAAAAAACGAGCGGGTTTTAAAGGCTTATTTAGGAGACTAAAGCTAATTTTTGCACCTGTTCAACAAAGTTAGCCAGAATTTTTAAGCCATTAGTGGAGGATTTTTCTGGGTGAAACTGCACCGCCACCAAACGCTCACGAGCGATCGCTGCTGTCACCGTTTGACTGCCGTGGGTGACGGTGGCGGCAGTTAGATGACTATCAAGGGGATCGACATAATAGGAATGGACAAAATAGACGTGAGGGTGCGGGGGTAATCCCTGCCAAAGAGCATGATCCGGCTGGGTGAAGTCTAATTGATTCCAACCCATGTGGGGAATGGTAATGCCCGGTTCCGAGCGAAAACGCCGCACTGTCCCCGGAATAACCCCTAAACCCGCCTCTTTTCCTTCCTCTGATGAGTCAAAGAGAATTTGTAAACCGAGACAGATACCGAGAAAGGGTTTACCGTTAGCGATCGCCGCTTTGATCGGTTTTTCGAGATGACGAGCGCGAATTTGCCGGACAGCAGGATCAAAGGAACCGACTCCGGGTAAGACAATAGCGTCAGCTTTTTCGAGATCGAGGGGAGAATCGGTAATTTTCGGCACTGCACCCACGGTTTCCAGTCCTTTACAGGCAGAGTGCAGATTTCCCATGTCATAATCGATGACAGCTATTAAGGTCATTGCTATATACTGATCAGGCGATGACCTTATTTTAGAGCAATCACGCCGCTAAATTAGGTCTTGACTCAAAAAGCAATTAAGGTCATTGTTATATACTGATCATCCGAAAGTTTCTAAAGCCATAGCCTCTCCGTTTTCTTAGTTGAAGTTGCCAACGAAAGCCAAACACCAGAGCCTATTTACTAGGAGAGCGGGAAGCAGAGAGAAAAAATCCCTAACCGAGCAGTATTGACGGACCCGCCATCACCCCGACAATTTGTCGGTCTAACTGTTCTAAATTTTCCGCCGGTTCAAGGCAGCATAACCCTTGACAAATTAACCCAAATGTGCTAGGGGGCAAACTGTCATCGACTCGATACACCGCAGTGGGCAAATAGCGACTTAACAGCGGCTCGATCGAGCTTTCCGCGGCACGCAGACAGAAACCGTGACGATAGTGATCGAGGGCAACAAATAAACTGGGGCAAGCGGTGGGGGACTGTTCTAGGATGGTACTAAAAGATTGCAAGGCCTTTTCGGCCCGATCGAGATATTCTAGATTTTCCGTCAATCGCGACAGACGCACTAAATTAGCGATCGCAATTCCGTTAGCCGAAGGGGTGGCATTATCCGTATAACCTCGCTCTCGCACGATCAGATCGAGACTATGATCGGAAGCAGTATTAAAATATCCCCCCTCATCCTCGGCCCAAAACCAGCGATCAAATTCCCCCTGTAGATCGATAGCCGCCTCTAACCAGCCAGTTTCTTGGGGATTAGCGGTTTGCAGGTCCAGCAAAGCCTTAATAAAATAGGCAAAATCCTCCGATTGGGCCAAAACCGAGGCCTGACCCTGATAATTCAAGCGCTGAAAACGTCCATCTAACCACTGATGCTGGAGAATAAACTCGGCCGCGACCGTAGCCATTTTCCAGTACAAAGGTTCACCAAAGACGGCAAAGGCCCGGGCTAAACCGGAAATCATCAAACTATTCCAAGCGACGATCATTTTCGTATCCGTTACCGCCGGAATGCGTCCCGGCCAAGAGACGGTTTTCGCCTCTTGATTGTCTCTGGCCGGGGGAAAAAGAGCTAATTGGGCTTGAGAACTGCCATAACGCCGAATAAATAACTTATCGAGCAGATTTTCTATCTCCTTCCCTAATTCTCCCCCTTGCCGACGTTGCAGCACATTACGACCCTCAAAATTCCCCTCGGCAGTAACGGTAAAATTAGCCTGCAGCAGCCCCAATTCCTCGGTCGAGAGATAATCCCTTAACTCTAAATCCGACCAGACATAAAAGGCCCCTTCCTCCGGTTCCCCATCCGTGGCCTTCTCAAAACTATCGGCATCTTGGGCCGCATAAAAATAACCTTCTGGGGCGGTCATTTCCCGTTTTAGCCAGTTAACCGTGCCTTTAATCCCTCTCTCAAAGGCCGCCTCTTGATCACCCGCACTCCACAAATTGGCTAAATATTCGACAATTTGCCCGTTATCGTAGAGCATTTTTTCAAAATGGGGAACTGTCCACGTCGAATCCACCGTATAACGATGGAATCCTCCCCCCACATGGTCATAGATTCCCCCCAGGGCCAGATCTTCCCCCCGTTGATGGGCTGCTTGCCGGAGGGAATCCTCAAAATCGTCACCAAAGCGACTGCCCTGCAAAGCCAGATGAGAATATGGAATCATTGGAAAACTGGGCCGACCGTAATTATTGGGATTAACCCGAATCACCGCTGTATTTGTCTCGATTCCTGTGGCTAAAAGGGAAGGATCGGCTAAATTGGTCTCTGCTCGCGGTAAAATGGCTGATTGACGCAGTGCGCCCAGCATTTCGGCCGTAAATTTGCTTAATTTCTCCTTTTCCTCTTCATAATAGCGACGTACCGATTGCAACACTTGCAGAAAACCAGGCCGGTTAAAGCGCGGTTGCACGGGAAAATAGGTGCCACCATAGAAGGGAATTAAACTATCGGGTGTTAGGAATACATTCAGAGGCCAACCCCCTTGACCGACCATCATCTGCAATGCTTGCATATAGATGCTATCGATGTCCGGTCTTTCCTCGCGATCAACTTTGATCGGCAAAAAATACTGATTGAGATAATCGGCAATGGCCCGATCGGAAAACGCTTCTCCTTCCATAACCGTACACCAATGACAGCTAGAATAACCGATCGAGAGAAAGATCGGTTTATCTTCTCTCCGGGCAATTTCTAGGGCGCTGTCACACCAATACCACCAATCGATCGGGTTTTCGGCGTGTTTTCGCAGGTAAAGACTTTCAGATTCAGCCAGATGATTAGCCATGGGAAAAGGGGTATTTTTGCTCTTGCTGCTTCTTAGTTTAAGCTAATTAGAGACTAACCGGAATCAAGCCTCTGCTCATGCTGAAAACTTCGATCGCCCTAGGATTTTTTCTCACTCAATCTTTGTCCCTTAACCCGGAAGTGCAGGGGGTGGCTAATCATTTAATTGGGGTCATGGATACGACGCAACAAGCGCAGACTAACCCGCGCATTGCTAAGGTGCAAATGACTACCTGTGCCGTGGATTTTTCCCCCAAACAGGATAATATTTATCTTTATCAAGAACAGGCAATTATCGATCGCTTAAATCAACCCTATCGTCAAAGAATTTTAGTCATTCAACCTAGTGCTGATAATTCCACTGTGGAATCGAAAGCCTATAAGTTAAATAATGCCCCTAACTTTATTAATTTTTGTAACAAAAACTTGACAGAAAGAAAATTAAATGTATCAGATTTGGCCGAGTCGGTGTGTACTGTGTTTTTAAAACCGATAGCGGGGGGTTATCGGGGAGAAACTCCCCCCCAGGGTTGTCCCACTAATGCCAGAGGTGCGGTGAAAATAACTAATACAATTATTCTACATTCCCAGGGCATGGATACCAGCGATCGAGGTTATGATAGCCTTGGCCGGCAGGTATGGGGAGCGCAGGATAATTTCTATCAATTTCGCTGGCAAAAACCCTAAAATCGGCTTTCCTGTTTCATTAATGCCACATCGGCAGCAAAATAGGTCAAAATCAAATCGGCCCCCGCTCGTTTCATACTGATTAAAGTTTCCAAAATCAGGCTTTTTTCGTCAATCCAGCCCTGTTTTGCCGCCGCTTTAATCATTGCGTATTCACCACTGACGTTGTAAGCGGCGACGGGAAGATGGCTACTATCGCGCAGACGACGGATAATATCGAGGTAGGCCAGAGCGGGCTTAACCATAATAATATCTGCCCCTTCTGTTATGTCTAAACTGGCTTCGCGTAACGCTTCCCGACTATTAGCCCCATCCATTTGATAGGTTTTCTTATCACCAAATTTTGGCGCTGATTCTAAGGCATCTCGGAAGGGACCATAATAAGCAGAGGCATATTTAGCCGTATAAGCGAGAATTCCCACATCTAAATAGCCAGCCGCATCTAAAGCTCGACGGATCGCCCCAACCCTACCATCCATCATATCGGAAGGGGCGACGAAATTAGCCCCGGCTGCCGCTTGTGATAGCGACATTTTCACTAAAACTTCTAGGGTTTCATCGTTGAGAATTTTACCGTCCTGCACAATACCATCATGACCATAAATCGAAAAAGGATCGAGAGCAACATCGGTGATAATAATTATTTCAGGGACTTCTTTTTTGATCGCTTTCACTGCCCTTGGCACTAAACCATCGGGATTATAACTTTCTCTACCGAAATTATCTTTTTTATCTTCGGCAATCAGGGGGAAAAGAGCGATGGCATTAATGCCTAATTTATAAGCATTAACCACTTCTTTGAGCAATAAATCGAGGGAATAACGATAACAATCGGGCATAGAAGGAATAGCAACCCTTTGATTTTCTCCCTCCATGATAAAGAGGGGATAAATCAAGTCATTAACGGTTAATTCAGTTTCACGAACAAGACGGCGAATCGCTGGAGTATAACGAAGACGACGGGGACGAATCAGCATGATAACAGCAAGTTAAAAATAAAAAGTAAACAGTAAATAGCTGGTTTTGCTCTGGTTTTTTACCTAGGAAAAAACTGGGGATAGGACGATCAAATAATCCCAATCCCCCTGACTAATTAGTGAAAATCGGGACTATGACGAATCAAACTCATAAACTCTTGACGAGTCTTAGCAGAATCGGCAAAAATACCGCGCACGGCACTCGTAGAAGTCCAAGAACCGGGTTTTTCAACCCCGCGCATTACCATACACATATGAGTCGCTTCAATCACCACAGCTACCCCTTGAGGTTGCAGTAATCCCTGCAAAGCATCGGCAATTTGTGCGGTTAAACGTTCCTGTACTTGCAGTCGTCTGGCGTACATTTCACAGATGCGGGCAATTTTCGATAAACCGATCACTTTCCCGTTAGGAATATAGGCAACATGAGCGCGGCCGATAATTGGTAAAATATGGTGTTCACAGGAGCTAAAAATATCGATGTCTCGGATTAAAACCATCTCGTTAGCATCCTCGTGAAAAACTGCCCCATTCAGCAATTCATCCAGGGATTGCTGATAACCAGAAGTGAGAAATTTTAGGGCTTTTACTACTCGTTTGGGAGTATCTCGTAACCCTTCGCGATCGGGGTCTTCTCCTAATCCTAACAGCAGTGTTCGTATCGCTTGCATCATCTCGAATTCTGATACCGGCGATTTAGGTTCGGTAATCACTTCGGGAAAGTGATTGTAGTCATCATTGTCAAAAATTGCTTTGGACTTAGCTAAGGTCATAGATATTTTTATGGACTCCAATAGTTAATTGATCGGCCGAGTTTTCTGATTTTACCAATGTTAATAAATACCCTTTGCTAGAGTATTTATTTTTCTGGGCATCTAGACGATAACTAATGAAAGCTATCGGGTTATTCCCTCGTCTTTGGGTTTATCTCCGGTGCGGAAATCTGGAAAAATTGATTTTCCTAGTCACCGAAAAAGTCTTGAGTATCTCCCTCGTTAATTGAGGGCAGAGTTCCACTGCACAATTAGTTTATTTTGTCAAGTAGTTCGTTTGTTTGGTATTTTAGCTTTCCTAGAATGATAATCGTTATCATTTTAACAAAAAATTTAGATTTACGAACAAAAACTTTGTCGTCAGATAAATATAGTCCTGTTAAGCTGTTTAAACTATTTTGAAGAGATAAGCATATTTTGGGATTTTATCGCTTATATTCAGCAATATTACTGATTTTTTGCTATTCTTCCTCCGAGTATAAATCCGCCGGAGAAGCAAGGCGATCGAGAAAGAGTATTCCTTCCAGATAATCCTATTCGTGTTGAAAAATAGTTAGTAAAAGTATAGTCAAATGATGAATCGGCAAAAAATGATGGCCAGTTCCGGTCTAATCCTCTTAAAACTTGTTGGGAAACTTTAGCGGGTAAAGCTTGATACTGTTCTGTCTTTTTCATCAGAGAGGCCATCTGATTATAGGTCTTGAAACTTTACAATACAACCCACATTCTGCACTTCAACTTGTAGTATAACTGGTAGCATATAAAATGAAAAACCAGTTAAGTATTTATACTTATAATCTTAGGGAAGAAAAAGTGGCTCTCTTATTCTTTGTTTGATCAGTTTAACTTAATATAGAAGCGATCAATCTTTGCGTCCTCTGTGTCTGGAGTGGTTCCTTCCACTCCCTCGCCAGCAGGAATGTATCTTAGAATACATTTTACCCACCAAACCCAAAGGAGCCAAAAAGTGAGAAACTAAAAAGGTTCTCAAAAAATATTCAAGTCAAGAAAAATGTCAAAGATAGAAGTAAAAAATCTAGATCACTTAGGAATAGTAGCGGGAATAATTGATGAAATAGGAATCGAAGAGATAATTAACTTAAAATTAGGAATAGATCAGCGAGAGAAAATAACATTTTGAGCGCTAATTGCCTACTCTCATCTTAACCAAATTCTTAAATCTTACTGAAATCGTCTAAAACTGACTGAAAGTGTTGGCTAATTTATCAGCAATTCCCTCGATCCAAATTTCATCTTGTTTAGTATAACTGCGCGGTGCATTTGCCGCCAAAATTAACACCCCTTCCTTACCGATGGGTTGACAGATTAAGCCTTGGCTGTTTTCTGGCAAATAGTCAAACTCGATTTTAGCGGGATATAAATTTAAATTAACTAAATAGACGGCTTTACCGGTTTCTAAAACTCTTTTGATAATATTACTAACTTTAACTTCAGAATTCTGGCTTAAGATACCGCGACGTAATAAAACTTTTCCCTGATAATAAACGATCAGAGATTTTGTCACGGTGTTAGTTAAAAGTAAATGGGAAGCCCAGGCAAGCTCAATTTTAACCGGTTCTGGCAAATCTGGGGCAAATTCCAGACCTTCGCGCCCGATTAATTCCACAGCATCCGGTAAGTGGGGTTGAACTCTTTGCCAGATTAAACCCACCAAAATTAAAACCCCACTCAAAATCACTCCCATCACATCGGAACGCGCTTGCGATGGGGTTAAATCGGCAGTGGCAAAACGATTAAACATTAATACCGTACCCCCGACGATGCCGGCGAACAGGGGTAACAGTCTTAAAATACGATTGGGATCAGCTGGTGCCATAGCTGAGAACTATTCCTCGTCTAGTTCTAAAATCCGCTGGAAAAGATAGCCTGTACCTCTAGCGGTGAGAATTAACTCAGGATTACTGGGATCATCTTCTAATTTGGCTCGTAAACGGGAAATATGCACATCTACCACCCGCGTATCCACATGACGTTCGGGGGTATAACCCCAAACTTCCTGAAGGATTTCCGAGCGGGAAAAAGCTTCTCCCGAGCGACTGACCAATAATTCCAGTAAACTAAATTCCATACCAGTCAGACGGATGCGTTCATCCCCCTTATAAACTTGGCGTTTATTAGTATCGATTTTAATGGAACCAATATGAATCACACCGGAACTAGGAATCCCCGGAGCGCCATTTTTCTCCACCCGACGCAACACCGAACGAATCCGCGCCTCGAGTTCTTTGGGAGAAAAAGGTTTAACTACATAGTCATCCGCGCCCAATTCTAGCCCAGTAATTCGATCGGCCACATCGCCCAAAGCGGTTAACATAATGATAGGAATATCCGATTCTTTGCGGAGTTCCTGACAGACACCGTAACCGTCTAATTTCGGCATCATCACATCCAAAACCACTAAATCGGGTTCAGCAGTTCGGAAGGTTTCTAAAGCTTCCTCTCCGTCGGCGGCGGTGACGACTTCATAACCAATCATCGATAAACGAGTCTCTAAGATACGACGGATGCTGGCTTCATCATCAACAACGAGAATTTTTTCCTTTTGGTTCTCCAACTGAATTAACACTCCTTAGTTAAATAGTGTGATGAATTTTAAAGTTAAATAACGAGCGTTCCTGTTTATAGAATATCCTTTGGCCGTTATCATTAAGCCTAAACTTCCTATTTTATTTCTTTTATGGCAATTATCAATAACTTTATGGTCTTCCTTCCCCTCTATCATACTTAACTAAATTTGACAAGAGAATTGATCCTCAAACCGCTTTTCTTCAACTTTTCTTAAAAAACATGGCGAAATCGCGAACAATATATATCTGTAGCGCTTGTGGGGCGGAATCTCCCCAATGGTTGGGAAAATGCCCCAGTTGTGACACCTACGGGACGCTAGAAGAACAAGTGATGGCTGGTGGCAATAATCCGGCGGGAAATCGCCCAGGATGGCAAAATAGTCGCCCAAATAACGGCAAAGGGCAACGCAACCCGCAACCGCGCATCTCGGTGCGCTTCTCGGAAATTACCCAGTATGAACAGGAACGTTTTCCCTCTGGTTACGGGGAATTCGATCGCGTTCTCGGTGGTGGCATTGTTCCCGGTTCTCTTGTACTAATCGGCGGCGATCCGGGTATCGGCAAATCGACGCTTTTACTGCAAGTTACCAACCAACTCGCCCAAAGATTACCGCGCATCCTCTACGTTTCCGCCGAAGAATCGGGACAACAGATTAAACTGCGGGCTGCCCGTTTGGGGGTGGGAGTGGTTCCCGTTGAGTCGGAAAATAACGGCAATGGCAAGGAGAACAAAGCCTCTGAATCAACCGCAGAACTCGATAATCATCTCTATGTTCTGCCAGAAACCGATTTAGAGGAAATTTTGCGGGAATTAGAATCTCTACGCCCACAGGTGGCGGTAATTGACAGTATTCAAACTCTTTATTTTGGGGCGTTAACTTCCGCACCGGGATCTGTCGCCCAAGTTCGCGAATGTACCTCCGCCTTGATGCAGGTAGCAAAACGGGAGAATATTACTTTATTAATTGTCGGTCATGTGACTAAAGAAGGGGCGATCGCCGGTCCGCGAGTTTTGGAACATTTGGTCGATACGGTGTTATATTTTGAAGGCGATCGCTATGCCTCCCATCGTCTCTTAAGATCTGTGAAAAACCGTTTTGGGGCAACCCATGAGATCGGTATTTTCGAGATGGTGGATCACGGTTTGGTGGAAGTGGAAAACCCCTCAGAATTATTTTTAGGCAATCGCGACGAATTTTCCCCTGGTACGGCGACGGTGGTAGCCTGTGAAGGTACACGCCCGATTGTGGTGGAGCTACAGGCATTAGTTAGCCCTACCAGTTATGCTTCCCCGCGAAGATCGACTACTGGCATAGAATACAACCGATTACAGCAAATTCTCGCCGTTTTAGAAAAGCGCGTCGGCATTCCTTTATCGAAATTAGATGCCTATGTTGCTTCCGCAGGAGGGTTGGGAGTGGAAGAACCGGCGGCGGATCTGGGAGTTGCGATCGCGGTTGTCGCTAGTTTTCGCGATCGAGTCGTGGATCCGCGCACAGTCTTAATCGGGGAAGTGGGATTAGGCGGACAAGTGCGCTTAGTGTCGCAAATGGAACTAAGATTAAAAGAAGCGGCGAAATTAGGCTTTAAACGGGCGATTGTCCCCAGAGGTCAAGTTTATCCCGAAGATGTGGGCTTAGAAATTGTTCCAGTCGGCAAGGTAATCGAGGCAATTGTCGCCGCAATCCCCCCCCAGCAGCGCTTTGGGGAAGATATAGAAGAGGAGGAAGGGGAAGGGCAAGAATAACGGTACAATGCTAAAAAAGATTAAATTACTTGGGAGATTTTCACCATGTCTGTGTTAGCTGTTGCTGCTTTAGCGGGTTATCTGATCGTTTTTACCGGAATTGCCCTCGGTCTCTTTTTCGGTCTGCGCTCCGCTAAAATTATCTAGTATATAAACAGGAAAAAAGCTTTAGTGATCGGTTTAACTGGTCACTATTGCCAATTCTAGGGGAAATAAAAAATGACTGTTATTCTAGACTTAAAAACTCTCTACGAAATTGATGATTCTCTCTGGTTAGAAGAAACTATCGAACTGCTCAAGGCTAAAAATTTTGAAGCGCTAGACTTAGAAAACTTGCTCGAGGAGTTAGAAGACTTGGGGAACGAAAAAAGGTTTCGTGTTGCTAGTTTTTTACAGCAAATTATTAGACATTGTTTATTATTACAATTTTGGATAAGCGAGAGAGATTATAATCAGGCTCATTGGCAAGCAGAGATAGTTAGTTTTAAAGATCAACTAAAACGTTATTTAACCACAAATCTTCGTAAATATCTAGAACAGGAATTTGAGCAAATTTACTTTGAGTCCGTGCGATATGTTCGTCAAAAAACCGATAATAAAGTCAACTTTCCCGATACTTGTCCCTACAGTTTAGAAGAACTTCTCGATCCTAATTGGCTACCACCTTACGAATAAAGGAGACGATAATGACTGTTATTCTAGACTTAAAAACTCTCTACGAAATTGATGATTCTCTCTGGTTAGCAGAAACTATAGAACTGCTCAAGGCTAAAAATTTTGACGCTTTAGATTTAGACAATTTAATCGAGGAGTTAGAAGATTTGGGAAACGAAAAAAAGTTTCGTGTTGCCAGTTTATTAGAGCAAATTATTAGACATTGTTTATTATTACAATTGTGGACAGGTGAACGAGAATATAATCAGGATCACTGGGAGTTAGAAATAGTCAACTTTCAAATTCAGCTAAAAAGAGGCTTAACCACCAATCTCCGTAATTATTTACAAAATGAATTAACTAACATTTATGAAGATGCAGTTTTCTTTGTGCGGAAAAAGACAAAGAATAAAGTTATTTTACCTGATACTTGTCCCTACAGTTTAGAAGAACTTCTCGATCCCAATTGGCTACCACCATACGAATAAAGGAGATGATAATGACTGTTATTCCCGACTTAAAAACTCTCTACGAGATTGATGATTCCCTCTGGTTGGAAGAAACTATCGAACTCTTAAAAGCGAAGAGATTTGACGCTTTAGATTTAGATAATTTAATCGAGGAGTTAGAAGATTTGGGTAACGAAAAAAAGTTTCGTGTTGCTAGTTTTTTACAGCAAATTATTCGTCATGCTTTGTTACTGCAATTTTGGACAAGGGAAAGAGAATATAATCAAAGTCATTGGGAATCAGAACTGGTAAATTTTCAAGATCAATTAAATACCTACCTAACGGCAAGTTTACGCAAATATTTAGAACAAGAGTTTGATAATATTTATCATAAGGCAATCCGTTATGTGAGAAAAAAGACAAAGAATAAAGTTACTTTCCCCGATACTTGTCCCTACAGTTTAGAAGAACTTCTCGATCCTAATTGGCTACCACCATACGAATAAAGGAGATGATAATGACTGTTATTCCCGACTTAAAAACTCTCTACGAAATTGATGATTCCCTCTGGTGGGAAGAAACTATCGAACTCTTAAAAGCGAAGAGATTTGACGCTTTAGATTTAGATAATTTAATCGAGGAGTTAGAAGATTTGGGTAACGAAAAAAAGTTTCGTGTTGCTAGTTTTTTACAGCAAATTATTCGTCATGCTTTGTTACTGCAATTTTGGACAAGGGAAAGAGAATATAATCAAAGTCATTGGGAATCAGAACTGGTAAATTTTCAAGATCAATTAAATACCTACCTAACGGCAAGTTTACGGAAATATTTAGAACAAGAATTTGATAATATTTATCATAAGGCAATCCGTTATGTGAGAAAAAAGACAAAGAATAAAGTTACTTTCCCCGATACTTGTCCCTACAGTTTAGAAGAACTTCTCGATCCTAATTGGCTACCACCTTACGAATAAAGGAGATAAAAAATGACTGTTATTCCCGACTTAAAAACTCTCTACGAAATTGATGATTCCCTCTGGTTAGAAGAAACTATAGAACTCTTGAAGAATAAAAGATATGAAGCTTTAGACTTAGAAAACTTAATCGAGGAATTAGAAGATTTGGGAAACGGAAAAAAGTTTCGTGTTGCTAGTTTATTAGAGCAAATTATTAGACATTGTTTACTCCTACAATTTTGGCAAGATGAAAGAACATATAATCGTAGTCATTGGCACTCAGAAATTGTCAATTTCAAAAACCAGATCGACAATTATTTAACTACTAATCTCCGCAATTATCTCACTCAAGAATTACCTCTTATTTACCAGAAAGCCTTAAATTATGTTAGAGAAAAAAACGATAATCAAGTTAGTTTTCCTGGGGAATGTCCCTACAGTTTAGAAAATCTGATCGCTCTCGATTGGGTTCCTCCAGAAAATGAATAAAGGAAAAAATGAAATGCTGAAAAAGTTTCTACGTTGGCTGATTATTGGGGGAACCTTATTTTTTGTTCTCAGTAATCTTAAAAATAACTGGGATAACGTCACCTCAGTTAGAATTGAAAATCACGGTTGGTTATTTCTTTTCTTGGCACTTGTAACCACAGTTATTGCTCAAATTTGGGCAGGATGGGTGTGGACATGGATACTCAAAAGCTATCAACAACCGATTAAAACCTCCACAGGAATTGGGATCTATATGATTACCAATTTAGGAAAATACCTACCCGGTAATATCGGACACTTTTATGCTCGCATTGTGGCAATTAATAAAGCAGGAAGTGATTGGGGAACCGCTAGTTTAAGCGTTTTATTAGAACTTTTATTACTGGTGTGTGCAGCCTTAGCCATAGCAGTTATTGGTAGTGGTTTAGGTTGGATGAAATCTAGCTCAAGTCTAGGGATACAGATATTAGTTTTAGGATTAATTTTAATCGGCATTCATCCCAAATTTTTAAATTATCCTCTCAAAATCCTTAGCCAAAAGAAAAAGATTGCTCAAGAACCTGTTTATCTAACTAAATATCCTCTCGTCCCTCTCTTGGGTGAAACTGGATTTTTATTATGGCGCGGTGCGGGTTTTATTTTAGCTTGGATGGTGTTAAAAATGATTACCCCCGCTCAGATTTTACCCCTCTTAGGAACCTTTAGTTTTGCTTGGTTATTGGGTTTAGTTGTCCCCGGAGCGCCGGGAGGATTAGGAGTGTTTGAAGCCACAGCAATCGCACTTTTAGACACAGAAAAATTTCCCGCCGCTAACGTACTTGTCACCGTTGCTATCTATCGTTTAATTAGCATTCTCTCCGAAGTGATTGCCGCCGGAATCGGGACAAAATTAGTTAAAGATAAAGCCAAGTTTTTTAGTTAGCTTAAGGATATTAGTCGGGTCTGTTAGCCCAATGTAACGCACCCAGAAGAAAAATTTTGGTCATTATTAAGCGAAGATAATTTTCTCAACTCCTAACATCTATCTCCTCACTCCTAAATTTTGATGTAACATAGGAGCAATAATCAGCAAAAATATGGATACTCCCACCTAGAGAGGCCGAAAAAATGACGATTGCCAAAAGCGACGAAACTGCCACCTCTCCGGCACTGATAGAAGAAGATTTCGAGGACTTCTGGGAACCCCCCCCACCCCCCACAGACTTAATTTTTGATGATGGTGAACCCTTGGAAAGCAACCGACACCGCATTGCCATGAATGTCCTGATTCGCTCCCTACAGCAGGGTTATGGCGAACGAGACGACTTCTACACTGGTGGCAATATGTTTATTTATTTCAGCCGCGAACAGGCGAAAAATCGCGATTTTCGCGGGCCAGATTTCTTCGCTGTCCTCAATGTCGATGGTACGAGAGAGCGACAGGGTTGGGTAATTTGGGAAGAAGAGGGACGTTATCCCGACGTTATCGTGGAATTAACCTCTCCTAGTACCGCTAAGACTGATAAAGTGCGAAAAAAGGCAATTTATGAGGGAACCTTCCGCACGCCAGATTATTTCATCTACGATCCTTTCGATGGCAATTCTTTACAAGGATGGCATTTAGGGGCCGACCAACGTTACCATTCTTTAGAACGAAACGAGCGCGGCTGGTTATGGTGCGAAACCTTAGGCTATTGGTTGGGAACTTGGGAAGGCACTATTGACCGAGAAACGGCAATCTGGGCAAGATTTTATGACTCGGAAGGCAATTTAATCCCCTTGCCAGAAGAAGCAGCACAGGAGCAAGCAGCTGCAGCACAGGAGCAAGCAGCTGCAGCACAAGAGCAATTAAATGCTATTCAGCAAGCTCTGGAAGCGGAAAGACAGCGTTCTCAACTGCTGGCAGCTCGTTTGCAGGAAATGGGGATAGAGCTATAGTATAGCTGTATTTGTTTAGGTGAGGAGGTAAACTGCTCCTGTTCCTCCTCGCTCAAAGTCGGTTAATTTCTCCTTTCACGGTTGAGGGAGCCTGTAATCCCAGTCTATTTGAAATCTAGCGCGACACCTGTTTGCTGCTTTGATTACCTTTTGGACAGTGGGTAATTATTGATCAGATTTTTCTTTTATTCTTCCTTAAACAGTAAACAGTGAACTGAAAACTCAAATCTGATAACTGATAACTGATAACTGTCTCAACTAGGAAATTTATTTGGCACGACTACTTATATGTCTAATCTATCTTTGGGCGCACAACCTCCTCTAGAATTTATACCACCTGACCTTAACCCCTTGCTTTTAAAGGGATGTCAAATCTTTTTACCTCTCTGGTTACAAACTCAAACCAACTTAAGAGAAATTTCCGCCGCTAATCTAGAAACTTTAATCACATTTTATCAAAAAAGTCAAGAGAAAAAAGTCCGTTTACTGCTTGCCTTTCGTCATCCCAGTATTAACGATCCCTACTGTATGGCCTATCTTTTGTGGAAATTAGTACCCCAAAAAGCCCAAGAGTTAGGAATAAAATTAAACACTCCAATTCACGCTCATTTTATGTACGATCGAGGGATTCCTTTATGGGCGGGAGAAAGGGTAGGATGGTTATATTCTAAGTTAGGTGGCACACCAATTCAACGGGGAAAAGCTGATTTAATCGGATTGCGTTCGGCTCGTCGTTTATTATTAGAAGGAGATTATCCTTTAGCCGCCGCTCCAGAAGGAGCAACTAACGGACATAATGAGCTTGTCAGTGCTATTGAACCGGGTATTTCTCAATTGGCTTTTTGGGGTGTGGATGATGTCAGAAAAGCTAAACAACAGCAAGAAGTAATTATTTTACCTATTGGTATTCAGTATTTTTATCTGACTCCAGTGTGGCAAGAAATCGAGCGAATTTTAACTAATTTAGAAACCGATAGCGGTTTAGAAACAATCCCAAATTTATCCCTAGAACAAAAGGTTTTATACGAGCGTCTTTTTCGTTTAGGAGAAAGATTATTATCCTTAATGGAGGATTTTTATCGAGATTTCTACTATCAATCTTTGCCTGTAGTGCCTGCCAATGGTGATGATCCAAATGAAACCCTAGCCAAACGTTTAGCCAATTTATTAGATGTGGCCTTACAAACCGTAGAAAAGTATTTTAATCTTTCTCCTAATGGTAATGTAATTGATCGCTGTCGTCGTTTAGAACAAGCAGGATGGGAACGCATTTATCGGGAAGAATTAAAACCCACTCATTCTATTTCTACCCTTGAATTAGGATTAGCTGATCGCCTGGCCGATGAAGCTAATTTAAAAATGTGGCACATGAGAATTGTCGAAAGTTTCGTCTCAGTAACCGGTTATTATGTCAAAGAAAAACCCACCGTAGAAAGATTTGCTGAGACAATTTTATTACTCTGGGATTTAGTAACAAGAATTAAAGGAGGTAATCCCTTTTTTCGTCCCCAAATTGGTCAACAAAAAGCGATAATAACTATCGGTGAGCCTATTTCTGTATCCGAGCGCTATGCCGATTATAAAAGCGATCGACGCTCGGCCGTAGCAAAATTAACCCAAGATTTACAAACCAGTTTAGAAAGTTTAATTATTCATCAGTAGATAATTAATATCAAAATGTTTTAATTTTTTATCCTATCTATGAGTAAATATAAAACTTTGCATATCAAAGAATCTATCTCTCTTTTAAAAGTCTATCTGCTAGAGGCAGAAAAAACTCAGCCGATACAAGCATTGATTGACTTTAAAACATCTCAGTCTGATAATATTAGACAGTTTGCTCAATTTTCAGATTATAGCTATAGCACATTATACAAATGGTTTAGGCGTTATCGTCAGCAAGGAATTAGAGAATTTATCAAAATTAATCCTCTAGAATCAACCATTGGAGAAACATTAATTAATCGAGACGGTGAAGTTATTTTTTACCAAGAAATATTCAATGATAAACAAAGTGAATATTTGCTAAATATTTTGCAAAATGAGATAGCTTGGCGACAGGATTATATAAAAATGATGGGGCAAACCTTACCTCTACCTCGATTAACTGCTTGGTATGGCGATTCAGATAAATCCTATACTTATTCAGGAATTAATATGAATCCTCTTGCTTGGACAGATACCTTATTATATATTAAAGAGAGAGCGGAAACTCTAGCAGGTACGAAATTTAATAGCGTGCTTCTGAATTTTTATCGAGATGGTCGAGATAGCGTCGCTTGGCATAGTGATGATGAACCAGAATTAGGCAAAAATCCAGTTATTGCATCGGTTAGTTTTGGCAGCACAAGAAAATTTTCACTTAAACATAAACAGGAGGAAGATATTATCAATCTTGAGCTAACATCAGGTAGTTTGCTAATCATGCGCGGAGCAACTCAACACCACTGGTTACATCAATTACCCAAAACTAATCACAATATTTCTGCGAGAATTAATCTTACTTTTAGGAATATTATCTAACCATGAACGAACTTAACAATTTATACCACTTAATTATCGAAAATTTAATTGATCTGAATAGATTACAGGGAAAAAGTCTTAGTATTAAATCTTACTTACAATCTTTGCAACCTGATGTTAAACGACTAAGAAGTAGTTTTCATACTAATCATGTAAGTGTAGATTATTCTAATTATAACACTCAGGCTGCTTACTTACTGGCTTACTATCCTCATCATGTAGAAATGACTTATAGAGTTTTGGAAAGCTTGCAAGAAAAAGACCCCAGCTTGATGCAGCTAGTTTTTGATAAAAAACATCTCAAAGTTTGTTTATTTTGCGCGGGTGCTGCACCTGAAGCTCTTGGTTTATTAAGTTTTTTACGACAATTTTACCCAGAAGTAAAATCGATAGTTATCTATTCCTACGACCTATATTCTGATACTTGGCGAATCAGTCAAGACATCACTAAAAATATAATCAACAATTGCTTTAAAGACTATCATTTTGCTCTCCTCAGTCATCATTTAGATATAAATCAAATTGATTCTTTTTTTTCAATATTTAGTAATATAAAAGACAGCAGTATTTTCATGTTTCAAAACTGTTTAAATGAATTTGGAAAAAATGATAAAGATTTAAAAATAATACTTGAAAACATGAAATTCTTATCAGAAAATATGCCTAGCCATAGCTTTATGTTTATAAACGATTTGAGATTATACACTCAAGTTAACAGAATTATAGATAGTATTATTAGTATAATTAATGATTTAAATAAAACGAACTTTGATGATTACAATGAACAAGCATTTTTGATCAATAAGAGTATGGAAGAAACTTTCAAATCATCAATCGCCATTTCTGATAATGTAACGAAATATTTATTAACGGGTGCGAACAACTTAATTCCCAGAAAAATAATTAATTATAATTATCTTAGCGTTTACAAAATTTTCACGAAAGAAAACAAGCTATTTGAACAAAGTATTGATAATAAATATATCGATTTGTTAGAACAATTTAACCGACTACAAACTAAGTTTAATAGTTTTGATGTTAAGCTAGAACAGTTATTAGCTGTTGAAAGTAATTATTTAAAAATTTCTGAGATTGTAGAATCCTATGATCAAAAATTAGAGGAATTTCAGACAACCTTGCAAAAGCAAAAAGATACAATACAAGCTGATTTAGAAACTTTTAAATCTCATCTGCAAAATCTTGAGACTAAGAACTCGAAACAAAAAATTAAGTTAGAGGAAATTGAGCGCAGACTGAATCGTTTTCAGGAAGAACGAAAAAACTTAACACGCCAACTAGAGAGAAATCGCAAAGCCGTTATATTCGCCATCTTAATTGGCTTGCTAGGGGTTATTTTAGGAGTTATTGCTCTATTTCGATGAAAATAATAGACAACAATTAGGGTTTGCTGAATAAGTTTGTTGGTGGAGTCAGTCATCAGTTATCAGTCATCAGTTCACTGAGAAAACACCCCACACCCCACACCAGGAAAAACTTTTTCAGCAGACCCTAGTATAGGAGATAGTACGGGAATCTGGAAAAACTCAATACCGAAAACCCTACCCCGGTAAGAGAATCTTTTATCTATCCTAAAAGTGTAGAGATAAACCAACATCTCTAGCGTTAAGAAAACTTCGGAGGTGACTTATATGGCACTTATACGTTGGGAACCTTTCAGAGAAGTAGAAAGCCTACAGAAAGAAATGAATCGCTTGTTTGACCGTCTTGTGCCGACTGATGTAGGCAATGGCGAAAAAATGGGGTTATCCTTTATCCCGGCGGCGGAAATGACCGAAACGCCAGAGGCAGTTCAGCTTAAACTGGAAATACCTGGTATGGAAGCCAAAGACCTCAACGTGGAAGTAACAGCCGATAGTCTGACCATTAATGGTGAAAGAAAATCGGAAATCAAAACCGAAGAAGAAGGGTTTACCCGCACTGAATTCCGTTATGGTAAATTCCATCGGGTTATTCCTCTACCGGTTCAGGTTGATAACACTAACGTGGCTGCTGAATACAAAGATGGCATTCTCAATCTCACCCTCCCGAAAGCGGAAGAAGAAAAAAATAAAGTGGTGAAAGTGTCCATCAGTCCTGCCATTGCTCAATGATGTAGCACTCATTGTCCAGTCTTAGGCGAAAGAGTTGACTTAGTCTGATTAAACCGAAGCGGGAGTATGAAACTATACTTCCGCTTTTAGCTTCTTAACCCTTTAACTTAAAACTTCTAACACTGCTTGGGGTGATAATTTATCTTTAAACCAGATAACCTGAGCGGGTAGGTTTTGAAATTTCACTCCAGCTTTTTCTAGATTTAACCGTTCCGATACGGCTAAAATTAGATTATTTGCTTGGGCCGATTTAACCTGTAAAAATTTCTTTTGTAGGTATTCTGGCCGCCAATAACCAACAATTTCGAGGAGAAAAACGCGACCATCGGGATGCACTAAACGGAAATCGGGAATCATCACTCCTCCGGGTAAAGGCACTAAATCCACTTCCCTTTCTAACTGCCATTCAGTTTTTAACTGTAACCAACGTTTAGCAAAAGATTCCTCTAACATACTATCGTAGGGTTTACCCGGGGAATAGTGGGACACCAGACCACATTTATCCTCTAAATTGAACTGTTGTTTTTTAATAGTTCCTGTATAGGAATCTTTATACTGTAATTGTGCCTTCAAATTCCAGTGAGTAACATGGAGTAAGGCAGGAATTAATTTAGCGATTTCAATGCCATAACGACTATTAGCTTTAAATAAACTGGTGGGACCATCGATAGTAATAGTAAATCCCGTGTCGGCATCCCCTTCGATATAAGTCATTAAACGAAATAGTTTTAGATAGCGAAAGAGATATTTATATTCCCCCGGATCATTGCGATGGACGTTGATAATTAAATAACTGGCCCGATAAAAAATCCCTTGAATTTGCGAGAGGTTAAAACGATGAATTAAGTTTTCGGGGGTGGGAGCATCAAATTGAGTGAGAATTTTATTCTCCGCTAAATCAGCATAGAGTCCTTTTTCTAGAGCTACTGGAAAAATTTCTTGATTTAATTCTTGGCTGAGTTGCTGGGCAATTTTCTCCAGAATTAGCGATCGATTTTGGGGAATAGGAACAAAGTTGGCCGCTTGTTCAAAAACTCTTTTTCTTAATTCCTGGGGTTCTAAGGGACTAATAATCTCAAAGTTGGCAAAATGATTGGTTAATAGGTGAGCAAATCCCCGTTTAATTTTATAATCGGGACTGTCTCCCTCCAAGATTAGGAGTTTTTGGCTTAATTCTCCCTTAGTTTGACCGATACTTTCCTGAAAACAGGTGATTTGTTCTTTAGCGATCGCCAGATAATCGGCAGCGATCGGTAAGCGTTTGGGAATAATTGTCTCGCCATTTTGACGGGAAATCAATAAATCTGTCGGTAACATGGCAAGCTAGAGAAGAATAGTCAGATGGGGAGAGGTGGGACGACAAGGAAAGGTCGAAACCCCAAAAACCCCCCGATTCTAACTATTTTGGTCGATATAACGCTCTAAATCCTCGATCACACGGGTTAATTCTGTTTCTGTGGTTAAGCGCAGGCGATCATCGCGGACCGTTAACAAAACTTTAGCCGAAAAAGGATTCGGATAAATATTGGGATTACAAAACACTTCCAGAAATACATCACCAGTGTGCTGATATTCCAGCGGTTTTTGGGGTTGGGGTTTGCCCCCACTAGCAGCATTACTGGCGATCGCTTTCAGTCGATCGAGTAAAATGTTAATTTCCCTTTGCAAATCCAGAGCAGCACTGGGACTGAAACGAAAAGTAACGGAACCTTGCAAGAGATTAAGAGTTAAAGGAATCATCGAAGAAATCAGGTTAAGAGAAAGCCTGCAGCTAATTATATTAATTTGGGGAAATTTGGGGAAATTAGGTTTTGGGGGATGGTTCAGCCAACAGTAATCAGTCAGGTTCTTCGTTACTAGGTCCGGTTCGATCGGGTGATCGCTAAATCATCCCTTATAACCCCGTCCATTGCATAAGCAGGAACCGAAAGGCCATCAGTGAACTGATAACTCACCACTGATAACTGATAACTGATAACTGAAGTTACCGACGCGGAACGAGATTAATCCGGCCTTCGTCCATTTCATCCATGAGTAACTCGAGGGCTTCGTAATCCACATCAGAAACGTAGCCAAGACGACCGAGGAGTTCACTGATTCCGTTCTCGATTTCTGGGGTGATTTGACGATAATATAGGGCTTGTTCCACTAATTGGCGGATAGTCGGCTGGGTATCCACAATTTCCTTACTCTAGCTCAATAAATCTAGTTTCTGTATCCTGCTTTACTTTATTTTAACAAAAATACCGGTAGAATAGTGGGTTATGATCAGTTATTCGGGATTAGAGCTTAAACCTAACGACTTTCCCCTAGTGTTCACCCTAATAAGCCTTGATGACTGTTTCTCTTTACTGCCCAGATTATGAGGTTAACCTAAAACCAGTTCCTCCCTACAGGGGTCAAGATTAAGAAAAGATTAATCTTTTCAAGAGAGAGGAAATTTATCAAGACCGGGGTTGCAAAATCAGAAAGTTAGGACATAATAGCGGTATCTGATTTCTAGTTAAAAGGTTCATTTATGAATTTCAAAGCCCAGCCATGAAAAGTCCTGTAAAAGTCCCAGAAATTGCTCTATTTGAGCCAAGTGGCTATATTACCGCCGCTAACGTCCTAGAATTTCAAGAGCAGCTCACCAATCTGGTTAACCGGAGTCGCTCTATCACTTTTCTCGTGGATATGAGTAGGGTGGAATTCCTCGACAGCGCTGGATTAATGGCTTTAGTTACCGTCTTTCGTCTGGCTCAAAGTCAAGAAAAATCCCTCAATATCTGTTCTATTCCACCTTCAGTCAAGATTATCTTTGAATTAACCCAACTGGACCGGGTTCTCTCGATTTTCCCTAGCCGTGCTGACTTTGATGCTGTTATCACCCTCCCCCAAGCGGCGTAAGCCGACAAAATAGGGTTTCTCGCCGTAATTTCTCGGCTGCACTCTCAATTCTACCGATAAATCACCTCTTGACCGGATAGATTCCCATTTATATAACCCACTCCTCATGACAACAATTTTTCTCAAGGAGAGCCATTATACTGCTGAGATGGCTCTCCTCCTGTTTGGATATTATCTCTAGGGACAAACTACTCTACACTTGTTCGGAGCAGCTCACAAAAGACTGTCTGTTAAGAAATTCCATGACTTTAGTGATGACAGGGGGGAAGGGGGGCAAGATGGTAGATAGGTAATGAGTAGTAATTTCCTAGAATCCATGACAGTCAACAATCTCCAGTATGCTTATTTTCCCGGTTGTGTCGCCCAAGGTGCCTGTCGGGAACTATATCTATCCACGGCAGCCCTGACGGAAGCTTTGGGGATTAATTTAGTCGAACTCAAAAAAGCTGCCTGTTGTGGTTCGGGAACCTATAAGGAAGATTCGCAACTCTTGGAAGATGCCGTCAATGCGCGCAATATTGCCCTAGCAGAAGCCCTCAATTTACCCCTGTTGACTCACTGTAGCACCTGTCAAGGGGTGATCGGTCATGTGGATGAGCGCTTGAAGGAAGCAAAGCATAATAATCCCAATTATGTTGAGGAAGTTAATAATTATTTACAGAAAGAACATTGTTCCCCCTACCAAGGTACGACGACGGTTAAACACCTACTCTGGGCAATTGTCGGCGATTATGGCTTAGATAATCTGGCGGCCAAGGTGATTCGTCCCTTATCAGGCTTAAATTGTGCTGGTTTTTATGGTTGTTATCTCCTGCGAGCCCAGGATACTCTCCCCTACGATAATCCTTTTCAGCCGGAATCTCTAGAAAATGTCTTTCGAGCGGTGGGAGCAAATCCGATTTATTATCAAGGACGCACTCAATGCTGTGGTTGGCCCCTGTCCAGTTATGCCACCACCCAATCGTTCCAAATGGCAGGAAAACACATTTTAGAGGCCATGGCAGCGGGGGCCGATTGTTTAGTCACCCCTTGTCCTTTATGCCATCTTAATCTTGATTCCCGACAACCGGAAGTGGCAAAAGTGATCGGTCGAAGTTTAGGTTTACCTGTACTACATTTTTCCCAATTAGTCGCTTTAGCGGTGGGAGTCAGTCCCGATCGTTTAGGATTAGATCGACACATCGTTTCCACTAAATCCCTCTTAAAGAAATTGGGGTTTTAGAACTCAATCAGGAGTGTTAGCAATGGATTGGTTAAAAAGAATTTTTGGCTTAGATAAACCGGCAGATGCCGCTAGTGCGATCGCAGGAAAAGCCGCGGCTGCTGGTATTCCCCCCGAAAGAGTCGGATTAGACGGAAAATACGACGAAAGCGGCCTAGCTAAACGAGTAGTTTTAGCTTTTGACGAGACACCGGATTTAGCTGATGAAGACAAATTGTGGGTCGCCCAAACTGGCAGTAAATTTGTACTAAAAGGCAAGGTTTCCCATCAGGCGACTTTAAATAAAATGGTAGTAATTGCCAGTAAAGTCCATGGGGCAACCAGCGTCGATACCAGTCAAGTAACTATTGAGTGAAGTCGAACGGCTGTATTCCCCGTGAAAATTAACCACTGAGTAGGTGGATTGGCATTGTTTTTTGTCCCTAGGTTGTTGTTAGATGATTTCCGGCTGATTAATCATGGTTAAATGTTAATCGGCTTTTCCTTTTAGGGAGACGAAATTGGGCTTGTGGGAATTACTATTGTTACCATTTTGCGGGGTATGAAAACGATTTCTAACTTCGGGGGGAGTGGGTAAACCCTGTTTCATTTCCGCCACTTTTAAGAGGATCAAATACTCATAAAAAGCTTGCAGAGTACACCAAGCAAAACCAGCTTTACCATCGAGAATTCCCGCTAGGATAAAATACATATAAAACCAACGAAGCAAGGGACGAAAAGGCAATCGTAGGGATAAATCTTTTAAAGCTCTCCGTCTATCTACTTCGGTTTCACCAAAAAATAAATTTTTCCAACTAACACCCCCGTTAGCCAACTGATGTAGGGTTTCTGCTGCTTCATCGGTAGAATAACGATTGTGTTTTTCAATCCAACGACTTAAACCCTTACTACAGGTATAGTGGGGATAGGTTTCTTCTAAAAAAGAGGTTTTTCCTCGACATTCTTCCCTTTCCGTGTGACCATAATCGCTAAACCAGACTTGATCTTTTCTAAATAGACGCATTTGATAACGGGGATACTGGGTGCTGCGACGAATCCAAGTTCCCATAAACATAACTCTTTCGGCCACATAAAAACCAGTAAATTCTGTCTGTTGCGTGGCACTCAGACATTCTGCATACAGTTGGGGTGTCATCCTTTCATCTGCTTCGAGAATATAAACCCAATCGTATTTAGTCTCGATATTTTCTAACATCCAAGTTCTTTGTTTACCATGACTTTCAAATTGATGCTGAATCACGCGCACTGGATAAC
The DNA here is from genome assembly GCF_015207925.1 of Microcystis sp. LEGE 00066. NCBI lineage: Bacteria > Bacillati > Cyanobacteriota > Cyanophyceae > Chroococcales > Microcystaceae > Microcystis > Microcystis sp. LEGE 00066. The sequence continues at coordinate 53,000 of NZ_JADEVX010000004.1, forward strand.
GAGAAGCAATCTCTACTGTTTGATCGCTACTGTAGGAGTCAACCACAATCACATCATCGGATAGAAGTGCCGATTCTACACAGGCGGCAATATCAATTTCTTCGTTATAGGTGAGAATGTAAATGGAAAACATGGATATAATATGGTGTTTGATTATACGCAAACCGATCGGGCAGTAGTCCTATTTTGTACCAGAAAAAGCGGAACAAAAACCCATGTTATGCCAGAAACTTTCTCAAAACTACTAGACTGAGCCTATTTTACCCTTGATCGCCATTTTGTCAATATTCCTTAAGTATTACTTGAAAAATTCTTTACCTGAGCTGACAGCGACCGGCGATGAGCTATTCCCCGCCATGAGATAATAGACGGTGCTTTATCTCTCCAGTAATTTTCGATGACTGCTGTTTCCGAGTGTTTTCGTTCTCTCCGTTCCCAGGGGAATTGTGCCTTGATTCCCTTTATTACTGCCGGTGATCCCGATTTATCTACTACTGCCCAAGCTTTACGCATTTTAGACCGGGCAGGGGCTGATCTGATCGAGTTGGGGGTTCCCTATTCCGATCCTCTTGCGGATGGTCCGGTTATTCAAGCGGCAGCCACCCGCGCTTTAAATCGGGGTGTCAAGTTGGAAGATGTGCTAGAAATCGTCAAAAATGCCCAGGGAGAGGTGAAAGCTCCGATTATTCTGTTTACTTACTATAATCCCATCTATCATCGCGGGATAGATGTCTTTTTAGACCAAATTAAAGCAGCCGGGGTGAGTGGTTTGGTGGTTCCCGATTTACCCCTAGAGGAAGCGGAAAGTCTGCTGCAACCGGCTGCCGCTAAGGGAATTGAAGTCATTTTATTGGTAGCGCCTACCAGTCCCCCGGAACGAATACAAGCGATCGCCAGGCAATCCCAAGGTTTTATTTATCTGGTTAGTGTCACGGGAGTGACGGGAATGCGGAAGCAAGTGGCCACCAGAGTGGAGGAATTGCTCGATTCTATCCGTTCTGTCACCGATAAACCCGTCGGGGTAGGATTTGGCATTTCTGACGCGACACAGGCGCTACAGGTGAAAAACTGGGGTGCTGATGCGGTAATTGTCGGCAGTGCCATGGTTAAACGTTTGGCCGATAATTCCCCCGGCGATGGTTTAAAATCCCTCGAAGAACTTTGCCGTAGTTTAAAACAGGCGATTCGATGAGAGATGAGGGGTTACTGGATGCGGATTAGATCGGGCTTTCATGTCTTCTCGTTCTGAATTCGTTCAATTTCATCCAGTGCTTTTTTCGCCCGGAATACGGCCCAGAGATAGGCGATCTGGCTCTCCCACACCGATCGGGGTAGGATGGCGGGGATAGGGTTCGGGTTCTCGTTCATGGTTAGATTGTGGTGGTGAGTACGGGGGTTTTGTTTTGCCAGCTTTCTGGCCATTGGATCGCGTCGGCACTGAAGGCGAGGGGAGCCTCGGGGAGGGGAGATATGACTCGGTTGGAATTAGAAATCCACGGATAATTACGAGCGAATTGGTTAGGGAACACGGTCGCGATCGTAATTGACTATATATAGCGTTTTTCAGTCTGATGAGGTACAAAAGTTATGGGTTTTAGGCAAAAGGCTTCGGCCGTGAGCTCAGTCGAACCGCCGAACGGCAAAAGGGAAGAAAAATAGGCGTACCTCACTAGCTTAGGAAACGCTATAAATACAAAAGTCTTGGCAAGAGTTGTCAGGCTTGTCGAGCTACTTCTCTGAATTTAATACTATGGAACCTCGCAAGAAAAAACAAGATATTTTTAAAGACTAATTGAACTTAAAACAATCATTTAAGTTCAAAAAATAGCGATTTTTCGAGTATTTATACTTAGGCGATCTCCGTGTTCTAGGTCATAGAATCTCTAGTTCATTTTTTATCCGAATAAAAATAGAGTAATTAAGTATTAAAAACCCCTTGCTAATATTAATGGATATATAAGGTTTCTCACACCTGTGTGGCACAGTTTAACCTTTGCTGATTAAATTTTTCGACATCGATAATGTACCTCTTGGAACAGGAAACGCTATAGTATAATATCTATGCTCGATCGACTATTGCCTTTAGATACCTCACACCTTAATAATTAAGCATAGAATAGCCGAGTCTCCAGACTACCGCTTAACCAAAACCTCTATTATCCCGATGAGAAACCTCTATTTTCTCTTACCCGGTACTACTTCTCCTTTTGGTGGGGGTGGACTGTGGGCAGAAATGAAAACCGTCAATTTGGCTAGTCAAATTTGTACCGCCCAGATTGTGACTTATCGTCAAAAAGAGTTCAATTATCCTTTTTTAGAGGATATACTCGCGAAAATAAGCTCGGATGACAGTATTTTTGTGGTTAGCTGGGGTTTTGATCTGCCTAAACTGGTGCCAAGATTGCGATCGCATAATATCATTTATCATGCCCATAGTACAGGTTACGGCTTCCGTTTACCCCCCGGAATACCAATTATAACCGTTAGCCGTAATACTATGGGTTATTGGGGGGAAAAAGCTCCTAATGCTCTGATTTACTATCTTCCTAATCAAATTGGCTCAGAATTTCTCAATTTAGGCTTAGAAAGAGATATCGATGTCTTAGTACAGGGGCGCAAATCCTCAAAGTATCTTCTCAATCGTCTAGTTCCCGCCCTCCGTCCCCAATGTCGCCTTAAGGTTTTAGATAGCTATGTGGAGGATTTAGTGGGATTATTCAATCGTAGTCGGGTTTATCTCTACGATTCGGCTGAATATTGGGCTGTAAACGGTTTAACGGAAGGTTTTGGCTTACCGCCCCTGGAAGCTTTAGCCTGTGGTTGTACGGTATTTTCTAGCGTCAATAGCGCCCTAGCCGATTATCTCGATCCCGGTTTCAATTGTCAAAAAATCGGGGCCTATTCCAGTCAATACGATCTGGAACGTATTCTTAATTATGCCCGTAATTTTCCCGTTAATTCTTTACCTGCTAATTTTATCGATGATTATCATCCCGAAAAATTACTACCACGTTTTGAAACAATTTTAAGAGAAATTAATGATTTCTTTGATATTAAAAAACGCTATCCGGCTGATATAGAAGGTTTAGAACCCCTGCGACTTAAAAAATTATGGATGCAGAGTTCTCTGGCTAAACTTAAGAAAAAACTGTTTAAATAGCAGTGATCTTTCCTTTATGATCCGTTCCAGATATCAATATTATTTCCTGAGATAAGATGAAAGGGAACAAGTAATAGGTAATAGTTAAGGTTTTCCGCACGGCTATCTCTTGTTTTTTTTCAACCCTATAGCTTAATTTAACTCCAATCCTGTTGCTCCTCGCTTTGGCGAATTTGATACACTTGTCCATGACTGTGCAGTTGTCGAGTTTTTGCCCATAAACTAGCTTCATCTAACTGCCATTTTTCTAGGATTAAATCTAAATCTCTTTGGATTTCTCTTGCTCCCGGAAAGTTTTGATAACGTATGCGTAAACGAGCGCATTCAGCTAAGTTTAAATCATTAGGTTCTGATTGCAGCAGCTGATCAACAATCGGGCGATCAATTCTTTCCTGTGGATGTTGTTGTTCTTGGTTTTTACTAGCCATAATCAATCGAACCAACCGATATCGGAATCCGTTAACTCTGTGGGGGTAGGAGTTGGGGCAATATAACGGACTAAAGTTGCCATTTCAAAGTTATAAAGACTGGGTTTCTTCGGCGCAGGTTTGGTAATTGACGACGGTTCAGGCGTGGGGGTGGGACTATTTTCTGGGGTTTTAATCTGATTATATAGTTTTTCAATTAACTGTTTTTTCTCGGTTAATTCCGTCTGGGATTGACTTAATTGACTCGATAATTTTTCAATTAACTGTTTTTTCTCAGTCAGTTCTATTTCTGTTTTACTTAATTGACTCGATAATTTTTCAATCAACTGTTTTTTCTCGGTTAGTTCCGTCTGGGATTGACTTAATTGACTCGATAATTGTGCCACCAAAGTGGTTTTTTCCGAGAGGACAGATTCTAACTGCTCGGTCTGTTGTTGTAGCTGCTGTAAACTGACAGAGAGTTCCAGATGTTCTTGGACTTCTTTTTCCAGAGAAATAACCTTTTCTTGGAGAGTTTGCTGATTTTTCTCAGTTTTTTCTAATTCTGTTGTCAAGTCGTTAATTTTTGCCTGTAGGGTGGCGTTAGTTTCCTTCGGACGTTTGGGAGAAGGAGAGGTTTGGGATTCTACCTCTTTATTAGCTTCTGTACGGATGAGATCGTTTAAATTACCTTTGGTCATAAGCTGTGCAAATAGGATATTACGATAGAATCGGATACTGTCCAGAAATCTGTTGGTTTAGGCAATCGATAATTAAGTGGGTGGGTGGAATAAATATAAGATGAACGTAGGTTGGGTTGAAGCATGAAACCCAACGCCCGCATGGGTTACGCTACCGCTAACCCATCCTACAAATAATTGTGCCTCGCTACTTATTACCCCGATATACAAGCTTGATTAAGCTGGGGAATTGTTCCATAGGTTTTATTGTATAGCTTTAGGTCGATCGATCCCTGTCCATTTGAGGAATGAGAACAAATACCTAAATCTCAGTTTCCCCAGTAAGATTCTAAATTTTTCTGTAGTTAATGATACAGAATAGCAAATTTGTGTCAGACTAAAGGTAGGAATTGATCGCACCTGTGGCAAGGATAAATTTATGAATATTGAAGAAAAAGCACGTCTTAATCTAACCCAAGAACGACAAGCAGAAGGAATGCTCGGAGAGAATGTCTTAACTCGTACAGAGGAGCTTTTAGGGGAAGGAGAGGCAGAAACTGCGAAAGCGCGGGTTTTATTAACTGAAAATCGTCAAGAAGAAGAAAAACGTCAAGATCAAATTTTAGAACGTTCGATCGAAGCTATGCAATAGCCTTTCGGTGAAGACTGGGAATATCCACACAAGTAGAGTTAAATGTCTGTAGAGACGTGGTTTTCCCCGTCTCTATTTCAATTCCCGATAACTAATCACTGTTAAACTAATCACTGTTCACACTCTGGACAGTGAAAAAATGCAGATCCGAAGAAAACACCCCAATCCTGCCGTTAAAGTTGAGAGTTTGAGTTATGTGGTGAAAGTGCCAGAGGCACAACCGCAAAATATTTTAGAAGAAATCGTTTGGCATAAAGAGATCGAAGTCGATAAATTGCGTGAAAGATTGCCTTTATTGGAATTACGCAAAAAAATAGCTAATACTGCGCCACCTTGCGACTTTTTAGCTGCCTTAAAACAGGGTAAAACCCAACCCGCTTTGATTGCCGAAGTCAAAAAAGCTTCTCCTAGCAAGGGAGTTATCCGCGAAGATTTTGATCCTGTAGCGATCGCCCGTACCTATGAACAGGGAGGAGCCACTTGTTTATCGGTTTTAACCGATAGTAAGTTTTTTCAAGGTAGTTACGAAAATCTTAGCCTCGTCCGGCAAGCGGTATCTTTACCCCTATTATGCAAAGAATTTATCCTTTATCCCTATCAAATCTACTATGCTCGCTCTAAAGGAGCCGATGCTGTCCTTTTAATTGCCGCTATTTTAAGCGATCAAGACCTAGCATATTTTGTCAAAATTGTCAAGGGTTTAGGGATGACAGCTTTGGTAGAGGTGCATAGTCTGGCCGAATTCGATCGAGTGTTAGCCATTGAGGGAATCGAACTAATCGGCATTAATAACCGTAATTTAGAGACATTTACAGTCGATTTAGACAATACTCGCCAATTACTGGAAGCCAGAGGCGAAAAGGTGCGAGAAAAAGGTATTCTGATCGTCAGCGAATCGGGATTAAACACAGCAACAGATCTGGCGAAAGTGAAGCAAGCGGGAGCAAATGCGGTTCTAATCGGCGAATCTTTGGTAAAACTGCCCGATCCTGCCGCAGGTATCCAGAAACTCTTTGAAAATCGGGAATAGGAGTTAGGAAGTGGGGAGTCGGAATGATGAATTATAAATTACGAATTATGAAGTGGGGAATTGGGGAGAAAAAAGCTAACTCCTGCCCCCTGCCGACCGCCCCCTGCTTCCTGCGATATAATCAGAGTTTGCCAAATCTTAAATCAACCCCTCAGAATTGATGCGATCGAGATTTGGTTTTTTATCTTTGTTAAATATGGCCCAACGAGAGAGGACGAACCATGGAAAATAAAAATATGTTGATGATTCCCGGCCCCACACCGGTGCCGGAAGCGGTATTATTGGCTATGGCTAAAGCACCGATAGGTCATCGGACCGGTGCTTTTAGCAAGGTAATCGCCGAATTAACCGAAAATCTTAAATGGTTGCATCAAACCAGTGGCGATGTTTTAATGTTAACCGCTTCGGGAACTGGTGTCATGGAAGCGGGAATTATTAATTTTCTCAGCCCCGGCGATCGAGTTTTGGTGGGGGATAATGGTAAATTTGGGGAACGTTGGGGGAAAGTGGCGAAAGCCTACGGCTTAAATGTGGATATCATTAAGGCAGAATGGGGTAAACCCCTAGATCCCGAGGCATTCACCGCTAAACTGACCGAAGACAAGGAAAAAGCCATCAAAGCGGTAATTATCACCCATTCGGAAACTTCCACCGGGGTTCTCAATGACTTGGAAAGCATTAACAAAGCGGTAAAAGACCACGGGGAAGCTTTAATTATCGTCGATGCTGTCACCAGTTTAGGGGCTTATAATATTCCCATCGACGAATGGGGTTTAGATGTGGTCGGTTCTGGTTCCCAGAAAGGTTATATGATTCCTCCCGGTTTAGGTTTTGTTTCCGTGAGCAAAAAAGCTTGGAAAGCTTACGAAACCGCCAAACTACCCCGTTTTTATCTGGATTTGGGCAAATACAAAAAAGCCACCGATGAGGATAGTTCCCCCTTTACCCCTCCAGTTAACCTGATGTACGGTTTACAAGCTTCTCTGCAAATGATGAGAAGAGAGGGATTAGCGGCAATTTTCGCCCGTCACCAACGCTTAACGCAGATGACGCGGTCAGGTATGCGCGCCCTGAATTTGCCCCTCTACGCGGCGGATTCCTGGGCTTCCACGGCGATTACTGCGGTAGCCCCCACTCTAGTAGATGCGGAAAAAATTCGCTCGACTCTCAATAAAAAGTTCGACATCGCTGTGGCTGGTGGTCAGGATCACCTTAAGGGTAAAATCTTCCGTATCGGTCATTTAGGTTTTGCTAGTGAGAGGGATATCCTCACGGTTATCGCTGCCATTGAAGCGACTTTAATCGAGTTAGGTGTCGAAGGTGTCACCCCCGGCGCCGGTGTGGCTGCCGCTGCCTCGGTGATGGTGCAGGGTTAATCTTGGTTTGGCTTTTCCCCTTCTCCGCCTATCCATTAGTCACATCTTTCTTAACATAAAATTTGACAAAGAGAGAAAAGTGTGCAGAATGGCTCAAGGGGGTTCTCTGGGGGAACTGATTTGATCAGATAGCTTCCAAGTCTCGCTGATATTATGTCATCTTCCCAGTCCCAACCAAATAGTTTTAACACCAGGTTCACCTACAGCAGCGATCGCACCCATTCCTCTAAATCTCCCGCTTTGGTAAAATCTAACAAAGCTTCTCCTAAAGCTTCCAGTTGATTAATTGAGAGAGATTAAATTTGCGACCGCCTCTTATTCCAGAAAACGGGTTTCTTTGAGAAACCCGTTTTCTATGGATCTTGAGGCAGAGGGGCTAAAGTCTCGCGGCATGGTTTCCCTTGGAAAAAGAACGCTGCCCCAGGGCAGAGCAACAAGAAAAAGGTAAATAGGGTGAATAAACGTGGTGAAGGACGACGAAATAAAGCCATAACTAAATCAATAATGCTCTTGACAAAATATCTATCCAGTGTGGATAATGGTAGTTTGTGTGAACTTTAGCTAGACTAAAATACCTTGGCTAACGTTATTGTAATCGGCGCTCAGTGGGGCGACGAAGGAAAAGGAAAAATCACGGATCTGCTGAGTCGATCGGCGGATGTGGTGGTGCGTTCTCAAGGTGGCGTAAATGCGGGTCATACCGTCGTCGTCGATGAACAAACGTTCAAACTCCATCTAATTCCCTCTGGGATTCTCTACCCGGATACGGAATGTATAATCGGCTCTGGAACAGTCATAGATCCCTCGGTGTTACTCAAAGAGATGGCGCAATTACACGCCCTCAATGTTACTACCGACAATCTCTATATCTCGCAAACGGCTCATGTCACTATGCCCTATCACCGGCTGCTCGATCAAGCATCCGAGGAAAAACGGGGGAAATATAAAATCGGCACCACGGGAAGGGGTATCGGCCCCACCTATGCCGACAAATCCGAGCGCATCGGTATTCGAGTCATCGACTTGATCAATACCGAGAATCTGCAGCAAAAACTAGAATGGACGATCAATTATAAAAACGTCATTTTAGAAAAGTTATATAACTTACCGCCTTTAGAGCCGAAGACGGTGATCGAGGAATATCTAGAATATGCCGAGAAACTGCGTCCCCATGTGGTCGATAGTTCCTTAAAAATCTACGAAGCAATCCGCAAGCGTAAGAATATTCTTTTTGAAGGGGCCCAAGGCACCCTACTCGACCTCGATCACGGAACCTATCCCTACGTTACCTCCTCCAATCCGATCGCCGGGGGTGCTTGTGTGGGTTCTGGCATCGGTCCGACGGTAATCGATCGAGTGATCGGTGTGGCCAAAGCTTACACCACTAGGGTAGGTGAAGGTCCATTTCCGACGGAATTAGAGGGGGATGTCGAGCAGTTATTATGCGATCGTGGGGCGGAATTCGGGACCACCACCGGCCGCCGTCGTCGATGCGGTTGGTTTGACGCGGTTATCGGTCGTTACGCAGTGCGAATCAATGGTTTAGACTGTCTAGCGATCACTAAATTAGATGTTCTCGATACCCTAGAGGAAATCAAAGTCTGTGTCGCCTACCAATTGGACGGCAAAACCTGTCGCCATTTACCCAGTAGTGCGGTGGAATTCGCCCGTTGTCAACCGATTTACCGAACGATGCCGGGGTGGCAACAACCCACCAGCGCTTGTCGGAGTCTGGAAGACTTGCCCAAACAGGCCCTCGATTATCTAAAATTCCTAGGGGCGATCATGGAAGTACCGATCGCTATTATCTCCCTAGGAGCTAGTCGCGACCAAACTATTATCGTTGAAGACCCCATTCACGGACCCAAACGCGCTCTTTTGGACGAAAATGGCTCGCCTTGGGATAATTACGAATTTTAAATCATTGCTAAAGAGGATTAGTCAACTATGCAAGTTAGCGTTGAATGTCAAAAAAGACCCGAAAATATTAACCCCAGGGCTCTACGTCGTCAGGGTTTGATCCCGGCGGTTCTCTATGGCCATAACGGCACGGAATCGGTTTCCCTCGTGGTGGGAGAAAAAGCGGCCTTAACCCTGCTTAAAAAGGCCTCGGTGAATAATACCCTGGTGGATGTCAATGTTCCGGAAATGCCTTGGACGGGAAAAGCTTTGCTCCAAGAGGTACAATCTCATCCCTGGAAAAGAAATCTCTATCACCTCAGTTTCTTCTCGGTGTCTGCCCACGGTAAACTCGATATCGTCGTTCCGATTAAAGCCATAGGAGAAGCGATCGGAACCAAACAGGGCGGTTTAATCGAACAGTTCGTCAACGAAGTTAATGTTTCCTGTATTGCTGATAATATCCCGGAAGTGATCGAATTTGATGTTTCGGGCATCGGTGTGGGGCAATCCCTGCTCGTGGGTGATTTAAAAATGCCGGAAGGGGTGACTTTAAAAGATGATCCCCATACCACCGTTTTTGCCATTGTTGCCGCTAAAAGATAAATTCAGTGATCAGTGATCAGTCATCAGCAAATCATATTTCATTATTTACTGTTTACTGGTTACTGCTCCGCAGCTCCGGCTCTCCCATCTACTGGGGGTTTATATACTTTGGACGTTCATAATCTGAGATTTATTAAACTTCTGAAATCCTAGAGTAAGCAAGGAATCCAGTTATTTTTTATGTTTCAGATCGGCATCATTCAGGCATCCATAAATAGGGTTTGCTGAAAAAGTTTTTCCGGGGGGTAGGGTGTGGGG
>NZ_JADEVX010000286.1:0-3858 GCF_015207925.1 Microcystis sp. LEGE 00066
TTGTGGATTTGATGGCATAAGTATAGTTTGTGTCTAAAATTGCTGGTCTTGGCTGTCTATATTTTAAACAATAAATTGCTGTATTGCAAGCATAGTCAGCTTTTAAAGATGAATTATTGTTTTATTGGTCAGCAATAATTGTCTGTTTTTTCTTTAATTTTACATGACAAGTTTGAAAGAGCCTGCTAGTTATCACAAAAAGAAAGATGTTATTGAGCAGGTGGAAAAAGAGTTGCCCAATATTAGGCTAGAGTTTTTACCAGCTTATAGTCCAGATTACAACCTAATAGAATTAGTGTGGCATTCCGCTAAAGAATACATAGCTAATCGAGAATTTGAAAATAAAGAAGAACTAGAAAAAGTAGTCAATCAGCTTTTAAATGAAGGGGGATTGGCTCTTCTCGACTTTGTGTGATAATTTTTGCTTATGAAATTGTGAAATGTTTACTGGGAAAGACTTTTAGGACTATTTTGAAACTATCAGTATAGACCTCGTTTCCACACAGAAACCAGAAGAGCCGGGGATTGATTATTAAATGGAGTAGAAAACTTAAAAATAAGGGTAATGCTGTCAATGTAACTTAAATGCGTAAAAGCTTAGTAACCGTTTTCCTGTAGGATCAGGGTTGGCTGAAAAAGTCTGAAATGCCGCTAGGAAAAAGGTTTCGACTCAATTAAGCGATCGCCGCTTTTGTAGGTTGGATTGACCTAAGGAAACCCAACACAGAATTAAATAACCAACTAAAATAATCTATACTAAGCCAATAAAGCCTGTTTTATTGGGTTTGCTGCCTCCTATTGACAGTAGGCTAAAACTAATAATGAATATCATCGTCGCAATTACTCGTGGACTGGAGACAACAACTGATTATTTTTACCCGTTATCCAGAATTGGGGAAAGTAAAAACCCGTATGATTCCAGCTTTGGCAGCCGAGGGAGCCGAAGAATTACACCGCAAACTGGCCGAATATACTCTCAGTAAATTAGCGGGTTTGAGGAATTTTCTCTCTCTGATCATTTACTACCATGGCGGCAGCGAGGAAAAAATGCGTACTTGGTTAGGTGAGCATTATTGCTATCATTCTCAACGGGGAAAAGACTTAGGAGAAAAGATGCAAAATGCTTTTGCCGATGGTTTTGCTCAAGGGATGACAGCGATCGCTATGATTGGCACAGATTGCCCAGAAATCGGGGAAAAAGAGATTTTAGCAGCCTTTGAAGCCCTAAAAACCCACGATATGGTTTTAGGGCCGGCGTTAGATGGAGGATACTACCTAATTGCTTTAAAACAGGTCTTTCCAGAGCTTTTTGACGGTATTCCCTGGGGAACTGGGGAAGTCTTGGCCAAAACCCAGACAATCGCCGCTAAACTGGCTTTAAAGACCGCTTATCTGCCTAAATTAGCCGATATCGATCGCCCGGAAGACCTGCCCATCTTAAAAAAATACCTGCCAGAATTAAGGTTGAACGATGACGGGGGTTCCCATGCGGACTAAATCAAACAACACTTTCACATCCCGATTCCGCATCCGCACACAACCATGGGAAGCAGCGCGACCGAGGGAATTTTCCGCAGGGGTGCCGTGAAAACCGATGGAATTTTTGCCGTCACTCCAAAAACCGATCCATCTTTCCCCTAGGGGACTATTGGGACCGGGAGCGCTGACTTTTCCCGTCCAAGGACTTTTCCAGACGGGATTGCGAACTAATTCCCGCACTTCAAATTTACCGGTGGGGGTTTCCCAGCCTTTTTTGCCGACGGCGACGGCAAATTGCGCTAGAACTTTACTATCTTGATAAACGTAAACTTTTCTCTCTTTCAGTTTTAGGACCAGATGGGTAGCGAGAGTTTGATTGGCTGCGGTATTCGGGGTGACGGTGCTGATTTGGTTAGCTTGGGCCGGATATACGGGTAAACAAGTTAATCCTAATCCGATGATTAAGAGGGTCAAATTTCGTTTGAACGCCATTATTCCCACACTCCTCAATTGCGATAGCGATAATTTTTAAGGATAGCAAATAGGGAACTTTTTGGAAGCTCAAGCCGCTTATACTGTGCCAGTTTTAGCTTCGTACTGCCGACAACCTTCACAGGGACCCGGGGGATTAACCGCACAACGCAAGTGGGGAGAATAGGCATTAAAACGACAACTAAGATCACCGATAAAGGCCGGTTTATTTTCTGTGTCTAGAGGGATTGACAAAAAATTACTGGCCATCACCGTGCTGTATTCGTGACGATAGCGAATCCCTCTCAAACGGTTGCTTAATCTCTGTTGGGATCGGTTAATTAACCAGAGACTAAGCAGAGAGGGAAAGAGAGCGAGGATAAAAACAAGGGTTATCCTGATCACGATTTCAGTTTAGGCGATCGCCAGTGCTGCTAACTTATTATCGAGGCCGGCGCTAGAAATTAGGCCATAACTAGGGAAGACTTCAGGGGTTCTTCCTTTTTGCTTTCATAAACTGCCCCAGAACTGGGGAATCCTCTGGTTAGTTCCCGGACTTTAATCTCACCTGCTTGCAGGGATTTGGTCAAAATTTCCATGGCAACCACGGGTTTACCCGCACCACAGAAGAATAAATCGGCGGCGAAATAGCCGTGTTCAGGCCAGGTGTGGATCGCGATATGAGATTCAGCTAAAGTCGCCGTCGCGGTAACTCCGTGGGGACTGAACTGGTGGACACACAAATCGATCAGCGTTGCTTCTCCTGCCGTAATTCCATCGAGGATAGCGCGACGAATGCGCTCGGGATCGTTGAGGAGGTCAGCAGGTACTTGCCAAGCATCGACAATCAAATGGGTTCCCAGTTTGGTCATTTTTTTTTCAATACTCCCTATCGAAAAACCTTCACAGAATTGCCAGCATAACACAATTTTTCTAACTTGTGCAAAAAAGATCAGGTTTTTTTTTGGGTACTTTCTCTAAAAACTGATACAGAGCAGGGGAGAAGGGTGTGGGGTGTGGGGTGTGGGGCGAAAGCTTACTTTTGCTTGACAATAGTATCGTTAGGCGTTAGAATTTGATCATCAGTTATAGCAGTGTGCAGTCGTATGAGGTACAGTGTCACGAGCTATAAACCATGCTAGGCAAAGCTTGGTCTGTATCTCACTCAAGCGCTTACCGCTATAATCAGTTATCAAAGTGACAGTTATCATATGATCATAAATTTCAAGTCCGAAGAGACTAAGCTCATTTTCGAGGGGTTTCAGTCTCGTCACTATCCCCCTGATATTCAATCGGTCGCTCTACGAAAACTGCTAATCCTTGCAGCGGCGTTATCGATTAATGATCTGCGTGTCCCACCGGGTAATCGGTTGGAGAAGTTGCAGGGCGATCGTCAGGGCCAGTACAGCATCCGTATTAATGACCAATGGAGAATTTGCTTCATTTGGACTGATGAAGGCAATGCTGATCAGGTAGAGATAGTGGACTACCACTAAAATTAGCTAAATGCAATGAACAGCAACACTTCGACACATTTCGACAGGCTCAATGTAAAAGCTCAGTTCCACCGTTTGCCAAATATCCATCCCGGTGAAATCCTCAAGTTAGATTTTCTGGAACCGCTCAATATTACCCCCTACAGACTGAGCAAAGATTTAAGCGTAGCTCAAACTCGTATCGGTGAGATTTTAGCGGGTAAGCGTAGTATCACCGCGGATACAGCTTTGCGTCTGTCACGATATTTTGGTAACAGTCCTCAGTTTTGGCTGAATCTTCAAACAGACTACGATCTCCGTCAAGCTCAGGCAAAGAATGCCGAAGTTTATAAGCACATTCCCATCACTCCATTTATAGATGTAGCTTAGGGGACTAATTTTATCTGGGAGGGGGGACAGGATTAGTGGGGAC
>NZ_JADEVX010000050.1:0-25652 GCF_015207925.1 Microcystis sp. LEGE 00066
AGAGGGAATGCTATCCATCTCGGAATGGTTGGCAAAATCCTCCAGTGTTTTTACTAAGAGTTGTCAAACAATCCGAAACTGGTTTGGAGAAATAATTAGTTATTTCGAGCGAAGGACAACGAATGGGGTGGTCGAGGGAATCAACAATAAACTTAAACTAATAAAAAGAAGAGGCTATGGCTTTAGAAACTTTCGGAATTTTTGGGTTAGAAGTATGTTATCTTGGCATCTTGTCTGTTGATTTAGCATAAAGAGTAACGAAGAGCCAGTTTTATTATGACAAAATGATTTTCTGGGTACAAATAATCTTCGCCAGATTCATCAATCACTCGCAAACATCCCACCTCTTGCGCTTTAGCATCAGGTAACACTTGATAAAGTTTACAAACCTCTAAATCTCCGCCTTCTTCAGCGGTAATACAGATAGCAAATTCAATGTTAGATGCTGGTGTTTGCATAAATATTTAGTCCAAAACTCGTTTAACTTTCATTTTTCGCCGACCAATAAGTACCTAAGCAAAATTAATTACACATTTCGATAAAGCTATTGCCTATTGCCTATTGCCTTTTGCCTATCCTAACCAAGAAATTAATTTTGCACGACTACTTACCATGAGACTCATACCAGTGTAGTTCAGCTTTGCGGATTTCTCCATTAGGAAATTGAACTAAGCCGACTCCTTTTAGCTTTCGCCATCGACGACCCCCAAACTGCGCTTTTAGCCTTCTGAGTTCACGAATAGAGAGGTTGACGGCGATAATCTCTATTTCGGTTAGTTCTCCAATCAACTCAAAGCCATTACCCATGTCATCATTCTAACAAAGATTAATAAAAATTTGGAATGCCCAAAAAAAAGCGATCGCACTTTATCAATATAGCGCGATCGCTGCTAATTTAAGGCTAGATTTGCCAGTTTTTTATTTTAATCTCTTCGGGTCTAATTCCCCGCCGCTCGCGGCGTACAATAGAAAAATGAGTGAATACATCCATAAGAGCCATAATGTAAGTGTTTTGCTATATCATTTAGTGTTCCCAGCCAAATATCGTAAAGCCGTTTTCGACGAACAGGTAGATAGCTTGTTGAAAGAAGTCTGTCTAGAGATGGAAAAACGATACGAGATAAAGTTTGTAGAAATTGGAGTGGATAAAGATCATGTGCATTTTCTGGTGCAATCAGTACCGACCTATAGTGTGACAAGGATAGTGACAATGATTAAAAGTATAACGGCGAGAGAAATTTTCAAAAAGTGTCCTCAAGTGAAAAAGCAGTTGTGGGGAGGAGAGTTTTGGAGTGATGGATATTACGCAAGTACGGTAGGAAAGCATGGGGATGAAGGTATGATAGCGAGATATGTAAAAGAACAAGATAAAGAATACCTGCAGCTACACCAAAATCTACAATTGAGTCTATTTTGATTCTGATACCCCGTCCGCTTGCGGCGGGGTAGTTCATTTTGGGCTTCAGAACAGAGCCAACTCCCAGAAAGCCCACTGCCAGAAGACCGAAGAGACTGGATGGCTCTGGTACTGATACCGGCCCCGGTGTGTTTGACCCTAGCGTGATGCTGTCAAAACCTACCTGATCGGCGACACCCCCGAAGAGTACGGACTTCGCTGTCCCGGCAAAGCTCACACCGATGGGGTCCCAGTTGCAGAACAATCCCGTCGGGTCATCCGTGCAGTTGTTATTTTGGAAGTTAACCCCCAGATTAACCTGAGCCAGTTGGGTGCCTGTTCCATTCAGTCCGTCGAAGATGGTTACAGATCCAGCTAGACTTGATGAGTAATAGAAGGAGAAACCCGTGTTAAAACCTGCCGCCACGTTCATCAAGTTGCCAGGACCCGACACGAAAAACGCGATGGTGTTAGGCGTAGGCTCGTTGGCAAAGTCGCCACTACCGCCATTATCGGAATCAATGAGAGCCAGAGAATCTGCTCCGAAGGAAATGCCATAATTGGGACCGGCAGATCCCAAGCTCCCAGTACCTCCGTTGTAAAAGTTAAGAATTTGTTCTAAATCTTGCAGTCCCTCGAAGTCGAGAGTGACAACTGCCGCATCTGCCTTAGGAGCAGCAAGAATGCAGGTAGAAAGGGCTGCTCCAGCACCAACCATCGAAAGTTTTTTCAGCACAGTCGAAGTTTTCATATCCAGAAATTTTCCTCAAAACAAATAAACAAACAAATGTTCTGAATGCCCTTTAAAGGAGAAAATCTCAAATTAAGCGACATTGGCAAGGGAGAAAAATTGATTTTTTCAAAATTGCCAATCACTAAATTTTAAGCTAGTTCCTCAATGACAAGACAGAGCAACAACGGGATTTTACCCCCACTGATTTTGTCAAGTGTAAACCAACACAAATTTACAAAAATTTATAATTATTGTTACCCTTAAGAGTAGGGTAGTAAATCTCAATTTGGTCGAAATATCTATATTACAGGGCGCACGCAGTTCGATAAACTCACTGACCACAGTGCGCCCCTACCATTGGCGCAATAATATTATTGTAGGGGCGAATTGCATTCGCCCTCTTTTATCCCCCCTTAATCCAAGGAGGGTATCTGACAATTTTTAACCCCTACCTAATTAACAGCTAATCCCTAATCTCTCAATAACAGATATTCGCGAATCTCAAAAAAGTTATCCCAAGGAATATAGGGTTGATTTTCCGCTTGCAGATAATCGATTAAACGATCCCTAGCAAAAACTAGATCGGCCTTTCTAGCCATGGTAATATCGGTGACAGAATCACCGATCGCAATAGTTTCTACTCCTGAATATTTGTCCATAATCAAGGCTTTAGCCACTAATTCTGTCTCATTTTCCCAATCGGAATGAACTTGCAGATATTCGCCTTGAGTATGAAGATTGACCCCATAAATTGCCGTTACCTTATCTAATAGCCCCTCCCGTTTTAAGACCGTTTCAATCATGCCTTGGATACCACCGGAGATAATAATAAAAGGGATGGATTGCTCCTGTAAAAAAGCGAGGAATTCGGCTAATCCGGGGCGAATTGGCTTGTTTTCGGCATAGGCGATAATATCGGCGTACTTTTGGCTCGGTATCGACTCTAGCAGTTGACGGACACCCCGGCGCAGACTGAGAGTGCGAGCGTACATTTGGGGCATAATTTGGGCCGATAAATCGGGGGCGAATTCTTTGAGCATACCCGCAAAAGTTTCCACGGCGGTGATAGTGCCATCAAAGTCACAGAAAACAATTTTACTCATGGGGTGACAAAATATCTGAAATTGGATATAATCGAAGGTTATGATTAATTTTACAGAGATTATCTGACTCTAGAGCTTCAACCCCCATGAAATCCTATCTCGCCGCCGCCATTCAAATGACCAGTCAGCCGGATTTAGAGAAAAATCTCGCTGCCGCTGAAGAATTGATCGAACTTGCCGTGGGTAAAGGGGCGGAATTAATCGGTTTACCAGAAAATTTCGCCTTTATGGGGGCAGAAACCGATAAAATCGCCCAGGCCGAGACTATTGCTCTCAAAGCCGATAAATTCCTCCGCACCATGGCCCAACGGTTTCAAGTGACCATTTTAGGGGGTGGTTTTCCCGTGCCGGTGACGGGTATTCCCGATAAGGCTTATAATACGGCTATTTTAGTTGATGGCAACGGTGCGGAATTAGCCCGTTATCAAAAAGTCCATCTCTTTGATGTCAATGTCCCGGATGGTAACACCTATCAGGAATCGAGTACAGTCATGGCAGGGATCGATTTACCGCCAATTTATGGCTCCGATAGCTTGGGCAAAATTGGCCTCTCGATTTGCTATGATGTGCGTTTTCCCGAACTCTATCGCTATTTATCGCGGCAAGGAGCCGATGTTTTATTTGTACCCGCGGCGTTTACAGCTTTTACAGGGAAAGATCATTGGAAAGTTTTGTTACAAGCGCGAGCGATCGAGAATACTTGTTATATAATAGCTCCTGCTCAAACGGGCAATAATTACGAACGCCGTTACACCCACGGTCACGCTATGATTATCGATCCTTGGGGTGTAGTTTTAGCCGACGCAGGGGAAGAAGCGGGGGTGGCAATTGCTGAAATTAATCCCCAACGTCTGCAACAGGTGCGACGACAAATGCCTTCCCTGCAACATCGTGTTTTTGTTTAAAATTCGATTCGACAATTTTGTCGATAAAAACGCCTAATTTTGGTATTTAACTCGGTAACCTAATTAGTTAAGCTAAAAGCTTTGATGTACTGAGTTTCTAACCTTCTTTGCCAGATTCTCAGGGTAAGCTCATCTAATAAGGATGTAGTCGATTTATGCCACCCGATCAAACCATACCAAGTAACGAAGAACTAGGTAAAAATATCCGTAAACTTTATTAACAATCTTCCTTGAAAATCTCTTGACTATCGCACCCCGAATCAGGGATTATATAAAGATGTAGCGTTTCTCGTCAAGGTGAATTGTAAATTAAACCTTGCCGAAGTAAGAATTCTCAGTTGCGAAAACATACCTCATATATCCGAGAAACGCTGTAGAGCAGACAGGGATGCAATTCAGACTTGAATTGGCGAAATTCAAGTCTTGACTCTATTTATTGTCAACTTCAGTCCAAAAATACTCTGATGGTTGGACAAATATGCTCTCTGGACTTGTTCTGACAAGACTCCCAGCTAAATGAGAAATAATCCCATTTAGCTCCTCTAGACCGTTAAGGAGAAACCGATGTCATCTTATACCACAGAATCAGAAAAAATTGATTTTCCTAAAACCCTAGATATAGCCACCGTTTGCGTCTATGGGCTAGGAATCCTCTCGGCGGGCCTATTTTTATTTCTACCCTTCGTCAATCTCCTGCATCCGAGTCCCTGGCAGCGATGGTTAGGAACAATTCACGGTTTTGGCGCCCTATTAGCCCTAGTCGTGATTGTTTACGCTGGTCATCTCGCTTTTCCCCTGCTCAGAGGTTCTGGCAAAATTTTGCGGCAAATGCGAACCCTCACCTTCTGGTCCACCGTCCTCGCTTTTTTGGCGATCGCCACTGGCAATTTAGCCTATATGCGCTATCGGGCTGGTTTAGAATTTGGCGGTGCGCGGGCATGGCTAAAGGAAAATTCGCCCCTCGGTCAATACGTCCTCATGGAATACCACGAATTCAGCGTCCTTTTTACCCTACCCCTAGGGGTGGCCTGCACTTGGATTCTCTGGAAATACGGCGACTCAATCCTAGACAAAGCTAATCGACCGGTGTTAACGGTCACTTGCATTGCCCTGATGGCGATGATGTTTTTTGCCATGGGTGGACTCGTTAGCGGCCTCGGTGTTGCCAAAATTCAAGCCCTGTAAACCATTATTTAGCCACTTTACCTCAAAAATCAACAAAATTCAACTTTCGCTCGTTTTAGCTACTGTTTTCTGGTTATCTACCACCGTTCCCGCCCTAGGGGGGGTAAACTTAGCCCCGATGGTACGGATACGAGGGCGGTCAGCATTAGCAACCAAAGTCAAATCGTCGGTGGTTCCCGTATTGCTGGTAATACGGCTGGGGACTTTTAGCGGTGGGACTTTGCGGTTTTACACACTTACGAACTCTGAAAAAATAGGAACAAATCTGATGACTCAACGTTACGTCGATAGTCCTTGGTATGGAAAAATCTGGGCTTTTTTAAAACAATTTCCCCAAGGTTTAGCCGAAGGTGCCAAACGTTCCCCCGCCACTTCTGGCCCAGCAGCGGCGGCGATTATTAGTGCTGGTATTGGCTGTTTTTTAATGATGGTTGCTCACCATTTTTCCGATGCAGACCATTCAAAAACCGTAGAAACTTTTCTTTGGAATTTGGGCAGTTGGATACCTGGCAGTAAAAATCCTAGCAAAATGTGGGGCAATATCGGCAGTTATACTGGCAAAGAAACGATGTTATTAATTGGCTGGTTAGTCAGTTGGCCGATACTGCATTATCTTTGGAAAGATCGCCAGATAAAAGCTAAGACCATTCTCTTTTGGTTTTTTGCCCTCATGATTGCTGCCACCGCCATGTCATGGCATCCACTATTTCCCTATTTACCCTTAACTTAAAGCCTAGGAGGTGACAAAATGAACGCTCAAGTTAGAAAGGTTTCCTCGCGTAAAATGCACGATATCGTCTGGATATTAGTGGGAGTTTTTGGTTTATTTGCCATTACTTTTCCCCTAGCTATGTGGCGAGTGAGCAATATGGAAAAGTTTCAAGGTTCTCATGTGAAATCTTTAGTCGTAGAAGGAGAAAAGGCTCCCGAATCTTCACAGATTAAAACTAAATAAATCTGAGTTGTGGATAAGTCAAAACCCTGAGACTAAATCCAAATCTAAAACTCTGATTAACAGACAAAACTCTCCAAACTGTGAACAATTGCGGCTCTTCGTTACTTGTTATGGTTCGATAGGGGGGCATAAATCAACAAAATCTTTATCTGGTAAGGGATTTAATTGATTAGTTCGCTTTAGATAAAAAACAATTGACAAAAATCGCCCAATGTCTTTCTCTATAAGGGTTCCATCCCTTATAACTCCCGTCTATTGCATAAGACAAACCGAAGAACCACAATTGCTAAGTCGGGTTGAGGCGACAAAACCCGACACAAACCTCCCCATTAGGATAACTGCTGTAATACCTTTTTAGCAAAATCGATCGCCTCCTGAAAAACTGTAACTTTGCCTTCAATTTGGGCAATTTGTACCTCGGTTAATAACTTACCAATAATCGGACTAGGTTTCAGGTGTAAATGGTTAATTAAATCATCGCCCCTTAATAAAGGTCGGGGATGGGCGATAATATTATCAGGATCGAGATAGGAAGTCAACAGAGAAGCGACAATATTTTGGTTAATCCCCATCGATAAAGCAAAAAGAGCAAAGACAGGAAATACTTTTCCCGTATTTAGATAAATAAAATACTGTTCCCGCAGACTTAAATTATCTGCTTCCTTGAGGGGAGGTAAAGACTTAATTACCGTCATTACCGTGCGAATTTCCCCACGGGAATACTTGAGATCGATTAACTCTTTTTCCGCTTCTGCTAAAACATCCGATACCAATAGAGCTAATTTTGTCAACTGTAACTGAGAAGGGGAAAAGATAAATTTTTCCGGTGACAAAGATTCTAAAAATCCCGCTGCCGCTTCCACCCCCATAACTCGCTCCATTTTTGCGGGGGTAATCCGACGCAACCAGAGAAATAATAAGCCATCTTCCCAGGCACTTTTTAGCCATTTGTTGCCACGGGAATTGAGCAAAAGGTAATTCAACTCGGATTGTACCCTTTCGGCGGCTACACGGCGCAATAAAGGGGCAAGAGAACGAATAGTTGCACGGGTATGGGGTTCGATTTCAAAGTCCAATTGAGCCGCTTGTCGATAGGCCCTTAATAATCTTAGGGGATCATCTTGGAGATTTTCGCGGGAAATCATCCGCAGAGATTGGCAGCCTAAATCTTTTAATCCCCCTAAAGGATCGAAAATTTCTTGGGTTTGGAGATTATAAGCGAGAGCATTAACGGTGAAATCCCGTCTTTTTAGGTCTATTTCTAGAGATTCTCCCTCCTGTTGCGCGAAATCAAGAGTCCCCTGCGGAAAAACCACGCGAGCAATTTGACGAACCGCATCTAAAACCACAAAACCGGCTTTATAATGATGGGCAATAGTTTGAGCAATTTCGATCGCTTTTTCGGGAACCACAAAATCTAGGTCAATATAGTCTTTCTGACGGTTTAATAAAGCGTCTCGCACAGCACCACCGACTAAATAAGCATTTTCTGGCAATTCTTGCTGATTAATCGCAAAAACTTCTTTAACTAAACTATCTAGGTTTTTTTGACAAGACATCGAGAAGATAAATTTACAAAAATATAATTTTGACCGGCCCCATTTGGGGAGAGACTGAGCTAGATTAACGGAAAAGACCTATAGAGTTAAACCTATGTGTATTTGTATTAACTGCTATTTTGTTGATCGCTGTCTCACCTATCATGCCGTAGAAACACAACATCAGGAACGTCATCTCACCGAGACACCGGACTTTGAAGCGAAGAACCCTTCTATTAACGTTAACATTCGCACCAAGGAAGATTATATCGAAATGGAATGGGATGTGGTGGGTTGCGATAGCTTTTTACGCGAAACTGGTAAATGGTCTAGTTTGCGTCCTGGTGAACCAATTCCCACCTAAAACACCTGAACTTACCCCCATACATATTTACTACAAAAGCCGAAAACCCTTGTCCAGCAATAGATAGACTCGTTAACTTATCTTGCTGTACTCGTGCAATAGTGGTCATGTATATAGAAAAAGTTCCTAACCGTTGTGTCTGGAGTGGTTTTTATCAATGAGCATTGCTTAAAAGCAAATAATTCATAATTTAAGAGCGAGGTATTTATGGGTAAAGAAGAAGAACTACTTGAACAATGGCGAGAATTGACACCGGAAAAGCAACAAAAAGGTTGGCAATTTGGGTTCTTCGGTTTGTGTTATGCAATGGACTGGGGTTATAAGGGATGGAACCCTTATGTAGAAAGGCATTTGGCGATTTTTGTCAATTGTTTTTTATCTAGAGCGAACTCATCAATTAAGTCTCTTGCCAGAGAAGGATTTAGTCAATTTATGCCCCCCTATCGAACCATAACAAGTAACGAAGAGCCGCAATTTGTTCAAATACTTAAATCTGAGTCACAAACAACACCAGAAGCTAAATTTATTCCCCAAACACCATTAAGCAAAAAGTTATGGGAAATCCGACATCGGGCAATTTTGGCTGGATTGCAACTGCTCAATGAAGAGGAAATAGAACAAGAACTTGCTGCACGTCGAGGAGGATGCAGTGAGTCATGAAATTGCTGGCACTTAGGGTTTAGCAGCGATGGATGCACTTCATGTTGCTGCTGCGCTGCAAATTCAAGCTGATGAACTAAGGGGCTTGCGCTTTGATAATGTACCTTTTGGGCGAACGCAGTTCGCCCCTACATTGTGGACAAAATCCGTTACTGTAGGGGCGCAATGCTTGCGCCCTCCGATCGCTCAGGTTTGCTGATCACCCTAAGTAGGGGGAGAGCCTTCGAGGTGTTAGGGACTTGCGCTTTGATAATGTGCCATCTGATCTGGCTGGTCTGGTTCTTCTACAGAGCGATTTTCTGGCTGGGATATTATTCCTACGCAAGTCCCTAATCACCACCGAAAAGCCAACCAAACCAATGCACCGAGTCAGGGAAATTCAGATTGTTTCAATCTAATGTAAGGAGTTAGAGTAATCTAAGAGTAAGGAGACCAGGGACCGATGACGGTTTCTCCTCGCTTCTCTTTTTCTGCTAATTCTAGGTTTAAGGTTAATAGTTTCTCTAAAATATCTTCATCAGCTTGGAAGTGATAGGCCTCCATTACTAGCTTATCTAATTTCTGATGGAGTTGAAAAAGTTGGCTACTGGGTTCGTTAAAGAATTGGTTATATAGTTTGGTGATTCCCCATTGTTTTTTCTCCATCTGTTGGCTGCGGTATTCGTGTAATTCCCCGGCGGTTTGACGGATTTTTTTGACAAGTTCCTGTGAAGGTTTCTGGGGAAAGGGGAAGGTTTCAAAACAGGTGTTAGGAGTGTAGCGAGTATCGGCTTTTAAGGTTGAACTTTGGGCTTTTATCCAAATTCGATGTATATTTGATGTTAAGATACCGAGAATATAGAAATCATCAGAAGCAACGACAGTAGTTGAGTCAGCAGGAAGCCATTCTTTTTTAGCCGGAAGGAAAATAAACCATTTAGAATGTCTAGGAATAGTAAAGTAACAAGCTAAAGATTCAATTGCTGTTCTCATTTCAGGACGAGGACGTAAAAACATCCACCAAAAATCCCGTGCTTTCTTATCACGATTTATCTCTCTTTCTGGCTTAACATTTACTTTAATATGCTCAAAAGGTAATTTATATTCACTAGCATCTTCTAAACTCATATTATTAAAATCAATAATCCAGCGGCCAGGTTTTCCATGAGGATTGTCAGTTAAATCACCAGCAGAGGATGATAATTTTAAAACCTCTTTATTCTTAAGATCATTTTCGATCCATTTTTCCGCTTGTTCACTTTTAATATAAAATCCCTTACCAACTGGTATCACTCCTTGAAAACTAATATTTTTGTTTGCCAATAGTCTAACTGCTTTGGAAATATCTACTGTCGTCGTCAAAGAAGAATTAATCTGAGAAACTGAATGATTATCTAAATAATAACTTACTGGTTCAACTTTACTCCAATTAACAATACTAACATGAACATTAGCTTCACCAGACCAAGGCTGAGTAGAAATCGCCTCATGAATGTGTCCACCATTGTGAGTAATATAATCCAACGCCGCTACACGACTTTTCCCTTGACTAATAGAATTAGTTCCGACTAAACCCGCTCTTCCTTTCTCATCTAATTGATTATGTGCTAGACGAAACCAATAGGAACAAAAATCAACCGAGTCTTTAACCTCAGAAAACCTTGCAAACACTTTATTAACATAATCATCACTGAGATTTAATCTCATGTGTTTACCTCCCAAAAATGGAGGATTACCGATAATTGCGTCTGCTTTTTGCCAATCGGTAAACAAAGCATCAGCACAAATAATATTACTATCCAAAGTATCCAAAGGTAAAGAAGCTTCCGTCAAATTAAACCTATCAATCGCCACCTTTCTGGCAATCATTAAAGTCACCCGCGCTAATTCTACAGCAAAAGGATTAATATCCATTCCATAAAACTGTTTAGGCGTAACAAAACTAATCTGTAACTGGTCACTAGAAGAACGACGACGGTTAGCAATCTTTT
Organism: Microcystis sp. LEGE 00066; assembly: GCF_015207925.1. NCBI lineage: Bacteria > Bacillati > Cyanobacteriota > Cyanophyceae > Chroococcales > Microcystaceae > Microcystis > Microcystis sp. LEGE 00066. Next base: position 10,810 of record NZ_JADEVX010000050.1, read on the forward strand.
CAATTAATAACTGTTCAATGCGCTTTAATTCTTGATAGGCGACATAGAGAAAATTACCCGAACCGCAAGCAGGATCAAGTACCTTATACTGCTGTAATTCTAACTGAAGTGTATTTAACTCGCCAATCGTCCCAGCTTGCTCAATTTTCTCCTCCCAGTAACGGCTAATAGTTGGGCGAACAATTTTCATAATATCCGCTTCTGAGGTAAAGTGCATCCCGTAGGTGTGGCGTTCTTCAGCATTAGCTGTCCCCTCAAAAATATTACCAAAAATTGCCGGACGGATCTTACTCCAATCCTGACGCGCCGCCACATCCAGAAACTCTAATTCTTTATTAGTTAATTGAATTGGATGAATTATACTAAACAGTCCCCCATTAAAATAATCCACTCCCTGATATTTACCAACGGGGGTAATTCCGGGTTGGTTCATCTGTTGAAATAATCCCCCCAAGACATCATAGGAATTGCCACCATTTAGACATTCTTGTACACAAGAAATAAATAAATCTCTCGGTAATAATCCTCGATCCTCAGCAAACATTGCTAATACACACTGCAAAATAAATCGCTGGGCCGTCAACTCATCAAAACCGCTTTTATGACCGCGTTTTTTTAACAGTTGAAACAACTCACCCATCCGCCGCGCTGCCGTTTCTGTAATCTCGACTTGATTATTCTGAAAAATAGGGGTACGATTCCCTACTTCCATAAAATTGAAGGCACTCACCCGATTTTTTAAATCGTTTAAATTTACTCGATCTACCGGTTCATCTATTTGAAGATCAAAATCAAAAATCCAGAACTGATCAAAATTACATAATAAGACATAGCGAGGGCGATTGGGAACCAATCGACTCCAGTATTCAAAAGCTTGGGGATAGTGTTTACTTAAATCTTCTCCTCGCTTTTTCATTTCAATTAAAACACGAGGTTTCCAAACTAAATCAGCAAATCCGGTTTTACCTTTCTTGCTACCTTTAGTAATCGCCTCCTCATAAGTTGCACCCGCTTCTAACGCACCTTTATGACCAAAAGCTCGAAAGAAACGGTCTAGGAAAATCTGGGCTTCTTTTCTTTCTTTGCCAGTAATATGCTGTTGACAAAAATCAATAAATTCCTGTAAGCTTTCAAGAGTAGTAGTCATCTTTTGCCTTTCTATTGGAGTAGGGTGAGCGTTGTGGTGGGATCACCATCTTACACGATAAAATAAAGGAACTGAGTTGAAATCGAAGTCAAGCCTATGCCAATTCGAGGCGTTGCTGAATCAAGGTATGAATGGCAATTGTGCATCGTATCCAAAAGTTAGTTTGGGACTAGGTTTTAAAAATCCCACAAGAGAAGATTCATATCTCAAATCAGCAACGACTTGGCGAGATAAATTTTTTCGTTGTGTTTAATTGATTGAAAAAAATCGACAATAGGACGAGGATAATTAACCCCTAAAATCACCCCATAACGCTTTTGTTCCTCCAGAGATAATTTATAAGGTTCGTGAATTTTATCGCCTTTTATTAGGGCTAATTCGGGCAACCAGTGACGTAAATAATCACCTTTGGGATCATAATCTTTCGACTGTTTCGGGATATTGAAGTAACGAAATCCTCGTGCGTCATTACCGACACCAGCAGTGTAATTCCAATTACCCCAATTACTACAGACATCGTAATCAACTAATAATGACTCGAACCATTCTGCTCCCATACGCCAATCAATACCGAGATTTTTGGTCAGCAAACTAGCGACATTTTGCCGTCCACGATTTGACATAAATCCTGTAGCAGCTAACTCTCTCATATTAGCATCTACAAGGGGATAACCAGTTTTTCCCTCACACCAAAGATTAAATCTTTGCCAATCTTCTAGCCAAGGTAAATTAAGTTCTTGCAAACCAGATTTATAAAAGATTTTATTCCCGTGTTTACTGCAAATAAATCGAAAAAAATCTCGCCATAATAATTCAAAAATTAGCCAATAAGTAGAGTCATTTTTTACTCTTGTTTGCTCATATTTTTGTACTTCTTCATAAATATAACGGGGGGAAAGACAGCCAAAACTTAACCAAGCTGAGAATTTTGAGGAATAATTAGTCCCTAACATTTCATTGCGGGTTTCCTTATAGGTTTTTAAGGAATCACTATCCCAAATATATTCTTTAACCCGTGATTTTCCTGCTACTTCACCCCCTTGAAATGATAAAACACCTCCCTGGTCTAGAATTAGTTCTGTTAAGCCTAAATCCTTTAAAATAGGAAGATTTCCCCAATCTATTTTAGGTAATTTTGTCAACTTTTTCGGACTGGGATAAGTTGTTCTTATTTCCCAATGACGTTCTACTTGTTTACGAAAATTAGTAAATAATTCTGGCAGTTGATTAAGGGTAAAAGGTAAATCATCAGGATGATATAAAGTGGCTGTCCAAAAAGTTTTTATCTGCACAGGAATTATAGATAAAGCCTTATTTACAGCCTTTTCTACCGCTAATTCCTCTGCTGTAACCTCTTGATGATAATAAACCCTGGCTATCTGCAATTCTTGAACTAATTGCGGGATAATTTCTTCTGGTTTTCCCCGTCGGATAATTAAATTACTGCCTAAACCTTCCAGAGATTGTCGTAAATTTGCTACGCTTTCTAATAAAAATTTAGCCCGGAACTTGCCAGTTTTGGGAAACCCGTAGGAAGTAAAACCAAATTGACGCTCATCAAAACAATAGAAAGGAATTATCTCTAATTGTTCTTGAATGGCTCGATAAATTGCCTCGTGATCGTGAACTCGCAGATCATTCCGATACCAGATTAAAACCCGCATTTAACATCAATTAAAAGTTGATAACCGATCAATAAGTAGTTAGGTGTTAAAAACCATCAGATACCCCCCTTATTCAGGGGGGATTAAGGGGGGATCGAAACCCCCCTTATTAAGGGGGGATCTATCTTTAATTTAATTATCTTTTCCCGTAGTAATGGCCATAGTAACGATAATTATGGTTTTTCCGACTAACATTATTAGCCACTAAACCTAACACGGAAATATGGGATAATCTCAGATCTTCGAGCAGATTTTTCAGGGCAAAGCGATCGGTTTTGCCCAGTTTGGTGACGAGAACCAGTCCGGTGGCCATGGCGGCGAGAATTTTGGCATCGGCAAAAGCGGCGATCGGTGGTAGATCATAGATAATTAGATCGAAGGCTTGCTCTTGCTGTAAACGCGAGATCATCTCCTGCATTCTCTGGGAAGAAAGCAAGCGGGTTGGATCTGGGGGAATTTCACCGGCGGTAAGAATCGATAAATTCTCGTAACGGGGTAGAGGTTGAATTGCCTCATTCCAATCGAGACCCTCGGCGAGGACATTACTAAGGCCGTGGTCGTTATCGAGATTAAGTCGATGGTGAACCTGGGGTCGTCGCAGGTCAGCATCCACCAGTAAGACTCTTTGTCCCATACGAGCGGCGGCCTTAGCGATATTTATTGACATGGTGGTTTTACCATCTCCCGGTGATACAGAACTAACCACGAGGGACTTGCGGTGGGAATCGGCATCGAGGAGGCGAATATTGGTGTTGAGAGTGCGGAAAGCTTCCGAGAAGGGGGAGAAATTATAGTAGGAGGGGTTTTCGTCGGCCGATTTCCCAGTAGTATTAGGGATAGTAATTTTGCGATCACCGACTGTTAACTGGGGTAGGGCGGCTGTGATCACTTTTTCGATGGTGCCAAGGTCTTTTTGCCAGGGAATTGCGCCCAAAAGGGGTAGTTTGGTATCTTCTTTTAGTTCATCTGCACTATGATGAACGGGGTCTAATCTTTCAGCTAAAAAGGCCGCCCCCAGTCCTAATAAAAGGCCACCGATAACCCCTAAAGCCAGATTTCGCACAGGTTTAGGAGAAACGAACTTTTCCCCTACTTCTGGTGGGGAAATTAGTTGCCAAGGCACCACTTGTTGTGCCACCTTGAGTTGAAGTTTTTGTTGTTCCTCCAGAAAACGGTCGAGACTGGTGGTGGCGATTTCCAACTCTCGCTGCAAATCCGTATAACGACGGGCTAAAACCGCCAGATTTTTGACCGAGGCTTTCTGTTGTTCGAGGGCCCGGGCAAGGGATTCTACCTTAATTTCTAGGGTTTGGCGACTGTTAGCGGCTTCCACCAATTGTTGGGTTAATTGTACCCGCAGAGCGCTCTTTGACACCAAAGCTGGGGAGTCACCCACTGTCTGGGGCAGTTTTTCTCCTAGGGTTCTCTGGGCTTCGTTTTGCAGTAGGGGCAGTAAATTAGCCCGTTTTTCCTCTAGGGTGGCGATTATCGGGCTATCTTTGGCAAAAACTGCCGATTGTTTGGCCAATTCCACTTCTACTTCCTGCAGCTGCTTGAGCAAATCTTGATAACCGGGAGATTCACTGAGATAAGTAGCGATAATTGCTTGATTAGGGTCTAATCCCACCTGTTGCTGTAAAGCCTGATAGCGAGAGTTAATTTCGTTAAGGGCAACTTGGGCTGCCCGATAATCTTGTTCAGTGGTGGTTAACTGTTGTGATAAACGAGTTGCCTCTTTATCGGGATCGAGGAAATTGTATTGCTGCCGGAATTGCTGCATTTGTTTTTGTAGAGTATTAACTCGTTCCTGCAGCACGGGCAATTGAGCGTTAACAAAATCTAACCCTTGATTAATTTCCGTCTTCCGTTCCTGAGAACTATAGTTTAGGTAATGACGGGCTAAATTATCTAAAACCAGCTTAATTTTTTCCGGTTCCTCATCTTGATAGGAAATTTCTAAAACTTTCGTCTGTTTTTGTCGACTAATTTTGAGATCAGATTGGCCAGTTTTACTAATTAAATCACTGTAGGTAAAGTCGGGATATTGAGGAGTTATTTTACTAAAGATGGGGTTAAGGAGTTGCGGACTGGTTAAAACAGCGATTTGGGTATCATAATCGATGTCTTCACCACCTAACTGAGGTAGGATATCTTGGGCTGCCAGTCTGGAAGAACTTTTATTTTCCTCGATGGGTTGACCGATGAGCAGCAGGAATTTACCCTGATAGATAGGGGTTTTTGAGAAAGTATAAGCAGCGATCGCAGCCGTCACCCCTAGGGTGATGCCAACGATTAACCACCAGCGATGCTTGATGACGTAAAGGAATTGACGCAGGTTGAGTTCCTCTTCTTCCTGCGTGACGGAGGGGATAAAAGCTGGTTGTTCAAAAACTGGCAGATTTGCTTGACTTTGGGTTTTTAAAGCCCCGTTTTGTTGGTTGTTCATCATTATCAAATAGTCAAGGGATAACTCTATTAAACCGCATCTAGTACGCCAGTATAGCTTAAGAATAATTTGGGAATTTGTCCAAACATGGTATCTATTTAAAATAGCGCCCAACCCTTATAGAGTAAGGAATATGACATCTAAAGCTGAAATTGACTTCGGGACACTTTTAAAGGATATAAACTGCAACCAGCTAGAGAACTGGAATCTCACTGGCAGGCCATTAACCGCTAAAAGTATTGCTATGCAAAGATCATAGCCGAAAAAGGCAAGCTACGGGGTTCCCCGTGGACGCGGTTTAAAAGATTTTGCGGTAGCAATCTGGTTCGATTAGTCACCGCTTCATCATAACACCATGCTACAATAACAACTCTAGTTTTTCCGGTAATTACCAAATTAAGGTGCGTTTACCCTACCCATTACCTGGGAGAAATTGCCAGCGGATTTTGTCCTCCCTGATGAACCAGTGGAAAGCACCCGACAACCCCTCCTCGCGGCGGCTTGGCGAGAATCTTTGGAATTAGCCAGTTTAATTGTGGAAGCGAGTCTTATTGCTGCTAATTTTGGCATTTGCGCCACCGTTGGCCCTAAGACAGTAGTAAAAGCTCCCGATTGGGTTTATGTACCCGCAGTAGCACCTATCCGAGAAGGAGAAATTCGCCGCAGCTACACGCCCCATGCAGAAGGGGAAGTGCCAGCAATTGTCATGGAATTCATCTCAGAAACGGAGGGAGGGGAGTATTCTATCAATCCCCACTATCCATCCCTATGGCAAGTGGTATTTCTACGAGCGAATCTTACAAGTACCTTTCTATAGCGTTTTTCAACCACAAAGCGGAGAATTAGAAGTTGATCGCTTAGTATCAGGGAAGTATGAGTTACAAAAAGCGGATGAGGATCATCGTTACTGGCGGGCAGAAATCGGTTTATTTCTAGGAGTATGACAGGGGAAAAAAGCAGCAGTAACGGCTCATTGGTTGCGCTGGTGGGATCAATCAGGTAATTTACTATTGTGGGGTAGTGAACGGATTGAACAAACCGAACAACGAGCCGAACAAGCTCAACGGCGGGCTGAGGGAGAAAAAGCTAGGGCAGACAGCTTGGCGGCGCGGCTAAGGGCGATGGGAATTGACCTGGAGGCTGAATGAAGAATCTATACAGCTTTACAATTTAGCTGATTGTGTGCTATGGTAGCAACTGTTATGCGTCGAGAGGAAATATATTGGGAAATTGCTGGAGATTGCGTCGATAATCAATTGTAACCAGTTATTAACAAATGAGAAAAGCCAGCCATGACCAGAAGCTCATCCGAACACTCCAGATGGACAGATGAGATGCTAGATAAATTGGCAGACTCGGTTTCGGAATTGACGGGATCGGTTGCAGACCTTAGAGATTCGATGGACGGGGTACGACTAACGGCAAACGCTCTACTCCAAATTGCCGCACAACAACAGCGTAATATGGATGAAGTGAGGCAAAGACAGGAAGAGTCAGACAAGCGTTTTGAGGTTTTGCTGTCAGAAGTTCGCTATTTGATTCGGCAAATTAAACCAGAAAATCAATCATAAGCTTGATCAAACCAGCGGCGATTGCGTCTCGACAATTTAACCTAACCTTTTGTGAAACTAATTTACAAAATAATTGATAGACTATCATGGAGCAAAAATTATTGTTGGCTAAATTGTTAAAAGGTCTCTCGAGTAGGATGTTTCGGCTATCGAAAAGAATCGAATATTTTGGATGTGAATCAAGTATATTCAGATATATAGATTGTTTTGAGACCATAGATATACTGCTTAAATTCATTCAACCAAAGTGTCTCTGTGATATAGGGGCAAATGCTGGTAACTGGACCTATGTTTTAAGTCAAATGAGTCCCACTTTAGAACACGTGGTTTTTTTTGAACCCCAATCTCAGTATCAAGAGAAATTGCAATCTTTACCCTTACCTGGGGTTACTAAAGTTGTGTACCAGTGTGGTTTAGGTGAAAGGGAGGACAAGTTATTAATTAAAGGAGGAACTTCTTCAGCATCTTTTCTTGATCCTGAAAAACAAAATAAGTATTTTCCTAATAGTATTTCGCAAAACCAGCAAGATCGGGAGGAAGTAGAAATTAGAATTTTAGATGCAATATATGCCAGTGATGATCTACCAATCCCTGATGTAATTAAACTAGATGTTCAAGGTTTTGAGCTTGAGGTTTTAAAGGGGAGTATAAATTTATTAAAAAAATCTAAATACTTAGTGATTGAATTATCATTTCGTCAGTTTTATCGAGATCAACCCTATTTATGGGAAATCATCAAACTACTAGAAGAGAATAAATATATTATGGTTGGCAAGGGATTTGAATGGCGATACCATGACAATCGTTCAGAAATACTGCAAATGGATGCTATATTTAAGAACACTGATGTTATGTAATTAGAGCGGTATCAAAAAGGAGTTTACTTAGTTGAGCGATCTACTTGCCAAAGCTGTTAATAATTCTAAGTGGACTGCCATTGGTTCTCTCATGACAGCTATTCTAGGATTCCTTTTTGCCGGGTTAACGATTCGCTGGTTGGGAGAAGCGGAAGCTGGATTTGCCATTGCCATTGCTACTATTGTTGGCATTAACAACACCTTTAGTGGTTTGGGACTGGGTGCTGCTGCAACCCGGTTGATTAGTCGGGCTTATGAAGAAAATAATTTGGGAGAAATTCAGAAAATAGCAGGAGTTTGTTTTACAACTTCTCTGGCTTTTGGATTGTTTGGGTTTTGTATTTTTGCTTTCGGTTCTGCTTGGATTGTTCAGTGGAGTAAATATGAAGGAAATGCTTCTATAGGACGTTGGTACTGTATATTATTAGGATTGGCGTTTTTGTTACAACAAATCACTGGTTATTTTAAGATATTTCTCGCTTCTCTTCAAAGATTTGACTGGCAGACTAAAATTAATACTACTTTTATGTTAGCCAATGGTATTTTGGGAATAACTTTTTTGAAAGCCTTTCCTAATATTTTAACATTAGGCATAATTAGTTTAGCTCTATCTATTCTGAGTTGTTTATGTACGGGGTTTATAGTTACTAAAATTCTGGGATTTTTGACACGTCCTTCCTGGGATCAAGTGATGTTTATCGAGCTTTGGTCTTTTGGAAAATGGGTTTACTTAACTCAAATAAAAGTTATATTTTTTACTGGTGTTGATAAAATATTTTTAACTTCTGTATTTGGCAGTTCTTCCTTACCTTTTTACACTTTTGCTCAAAGAATTTATATAACAGTTCACCAAATGTTAGTTGGACAGTCTTCTTATCTATTTCCCATGCTCTCGGCTCAAGGAGATAAATTAGAAGTGGTAGCAGAACAAATAGAAGACCGCTTGCGCTGGTTTATTGGGTTAATTGCTGGTTTTGTCTATTCAGGACTGATTATTGCAGGTCCGGCCTTATTGACTATTATAGTCAATGCCGAATTTTCTAGCAAAGCTAGTTTTCAGTTGTTTATTTTTTGCTGGGTAGGCTATATTCATGCACAAGCTATAGTTACATTCTTTTTTAATTTAAGTAAAGGAAATGCAAAACAAAACTGGATTTATGTTGTGATTACTGATATAGGCTATTTCCCCTTTTTCGTTTTTTTGTCACTAAATTTTGGTTTTAAATATGCAGTTATCGGACAATTGATGATGATTTTAGGAGTCATTTACTTGTTGCGCCATGCTCATAATAATATGAACTGGTTGACCTTCACCAAGTGGACAATCAAACCCTTAATATCATCTATTATTTTAATGATTGTAGCTACTTTTATTCACCTTGCAAACAATTCAATCAAAACTACATTGATCACACAATTTACATCTTTAATGATCTTTTATTTTTCTGGAATATTATTTGTTTATTATCTGGAAAATAGATGTTTTGGTAGTACGGGTAGAGCAAAAACTTTAAATAGAGCTATCTTGCTTTTTTGTGGTAAGCTGAATCTGTCAAAAGAGCGTTAGTCAACCAATGTTAAACTGATTGATATGTTTATCTAGAAAGATGTTTCGTAAGGATTCAGGTCATACAAAAAGCATTCAAAACCATGCTGTGTAAGCATTTAGGCGAATTATGGACAAATCCTCATTCTCATTAAGAAACGCTGAAAGCCTTAATGAGAATGCTTATTGAGAATGAAACTGTTAGTTTAGCGAGTTCTGAGATTTTAGAAGCCTCTCTGTGACTGCATTTGAGACACCTGAATCCTTACGCTGTTTCTATATTTTCCAAGCAAATATACTCGTATAAGTACCTAAGCAAAATTAATTACACATCTAAGCCACTACTCCGTCAGACTTCTGGTGTGAGGAAACAGTGAACTGAAAACTCAAATCCGATCCCTAATAGCTGTCTCCCGTCTCCCGTCTCCTGTCTCGAATAGGAAATTAATTTTGCACGACTACTTATCTTCTGTGGAATCTTTCATCTGCCATATAATCATTTACAAGCCGAGGTTGTCATTGACCAGTAGGTGTGATACAATAGCATGGAAGTTTGGGAAGGTATTGGGAACAAAGCGGGTTTCAAACACGTTATCGCACTGCTGTGACTTTAGCCGCCCAGTTTTGTAGGGGGAAGGCTAAAATCTTATTTACTCCCTAACCCTCTAAACAGTAACCATGATTTTTAGAAAAAATTCTTGAATTTTTTTCCTAGAAAGCTTTTGAGTTACTAAAAAGCCCATATATTTAAACAAACATAAACATAGAAACCTTGGAGGATTTAAGTCATGTTCAAAAATATTATTCAGAAGACTTTTAAATACCTGAGATACAAAATAGTCAAAAATAATGATCCTGTTTTTCACTTTCACTCAAATGCTTATTTAAGGCATAATGCAAGACGACTTGAACATTTGGCCAGCCTTAACATACCTGTAAGAGGTATGTCAGTACTTGAAGTGGGAGCAGGGATAGGTGATCACTCTCATTACTATCTAGACAGAGAGTGCCAAATTACGATAACAGAAACAAGACAAGATAATCTTGATTATCTTGTCTTGCGTTACCCCGGAGTTAATATCTTGAGATTAGATTTGGATTCTCCTCAGCCAATTGAAAATAGTCCATTTGATGTAGTTCATTGCTATGGATTACTCTACCATTTGAAAAATCCTGATTTGGCCTTGGATTTTCTAAGTCAATCTTGTCAAAAAATTCTTTTTTTAGAAACTTGTGTTTCTTTTGGTGATAATGAACAGATAAATCCTGTCAAAGAAATACAAACTAAACCTACTCAGGCTTTTTCTGGTGTGGGATGTCGTCCAACACGACGATGGATATTTTCTCGTTTACAAAATCATTTTGATTATGTTTACATCCCTAGAACACAACCTAATCATGAGGAATTTCCTCTAGACTGGAATCATCCAGAAAAACATAAAGGTTTGAGTCGTTCTATATTTATTGCTTCGAGGACTAAACTTGACAATGAAATGTTGACAGATGAACTTATACAACACCAAGTAAGACATAACTGACATTGCATGAACAACCTAAAATTTTTTTCAAGAAGAGTAACAAGAGCGATCACCCGCAGATTAAGATTAGATCAAAATCTTTTTCGGCAAAATCAGCTTAAATTAGAAGCGGCAAAAGCCAAAAGTCAAGAGTTGGTGGATGTGATGCCAGGAATCAATCTGCCAATGGTAATTCACCCAGATATGTACTTTAAAATTGGCTATACTAAATATATATTTGAACCTGAATCACTTGATTTCATCAGCGATCATCTCAAGCCTGGACAAACTTTTCTGGATATTGGCGCTAACATTGGCTACTTCTCGCTGTTTTGTTCTAAAATAGTAACTCCAAGCGGTCGTGTTATAGCTTTTGAACCGGGAGACTTTGCCTTCAATCTACTCAAAAAAAATAAGGAGTTGAACAAATTTAATAACCTGGAAATACATCAGGCAGGTTTTGGAGAAAAAGATGAGATTGTAGAATTCAATTCAGGCGCACCCGGAATGGAAGTTTATAACTCATTGGGCAAGATTATTCATCCTTCAGCAGCTCCCGATAAATTTAAGACAATACCAGTTCAACTTTTTCAAGGTTCTACCTGGTTACAAAAGAATAATGTACAGCATATAGATTTAATGAAACTTGATGTTGAAGGCGGAGAATACCTTGTACTCAAGGGAATGCTGGAAATGTTTCAATCCCAAAAAATATCTCGACTTTTAATAGAAATTACCGATGAAATGTCAAAAGCCTTTGGTTATCAACCTTCAGACATTATCTTAATGCTTAGGGATTGTGGCTATAATTGGTTTAAACTGGGTTCTTACGGCCGGCTTGAGCCATTGCTTGAAAATGACATCAGTAAGGTTAGTATAGGCAATCATATGTTCGTGGCCGTATCACAGAAATCTAAGCAGAGTTAAAAGCCTTGAAAACCATCGCCCTAGTTGATACCCTGTGGGGTGGCCACCACCCTACCTACCTGAAGTTTTTCGCCAAGACGCTACTAGAATTGGGACATGAGGTAATTGTCCTTTGTCCCGCACCAGAAGAGATGAACCTGTGGATTGCCAGCCACTGTCCAGAGTTGGCAAATAACTTTCACTGCTTTGAGTTGCATGAACCCTCGCCAAGTCAGTTTTCCAGTCGCCGATTGCAGGCGAGGGGAATGGCTGTAGCCCGCTGGCAACGAGCCGCCCAGAGTATCCAAGAAATTTCCTCAAAGCTAGGCAAAGCCCCCGATATCACCTTTTTTGCCTGGCTTGATACATACTTAAGATTAATTCCCGCTATCACCGACACCATCTTTCCCTATCCTTGGTCAGGGCTTTATTTTCGACCTCGCTACCTACGGATACCACCAAAATTCCAGTGGATGCGCCACGGCATCTTAAATCCCTTATCAGTGCTAAAATCTTCCCACTGTCCAGTAGTTGCCGTGCTAGACGAAGGTATTGCTGAAAAGTTACAGCAGAAGCTTAATAAGCCTGTAGTCGTCTTAACTGATATCACCGATGAATCGCCACCCGATATGAGCTTTGAGATTGCCCAAAAAATTCGTGCTAAAGCTGCTGGCAGGAAGATAGTTGGTTTGTTGGGATCTCTAGACAGGCGGAAAGGAACACTTACGCTTCTGGAAGTTTCTCGGCAAGCAAGCGATCGCTGGTTTTTTGTGTTTGCAGGTAGGCTGGCTGAACCAGTATTTACAGCCGCAGAACTGGCGAAAATTCAGGAGATTGTCAAAGTAAACCCAGACAACTGTTTCTTTTACTTGAATTCGATTCCTGACGGGTCAAGATTTAATGCCGTTGTTCAGGTATGCGATGTCCTGTATGCTGCCTATGAAAATTTTCCTTACAGTAGCAACATCCTGACTAAAGCAGCAATCTTCGAGAAACCTGTAATCGCCAGCAAAAACTACTGTATGGGCGAACGGGTTCAGAAGTTTAATCTTGGCTATGGGATTGAAGGAGGAAGTGTGTCTCAGTGTGTTAGCATCTTAGAAAGATTGCATGAGGAACTCTCCACCGGCAATCTTTCTATCCAGCCAGATTTTGAAGGGTATAGACACCGGCATTCAATCGACCAATTGATCTCTGCTTTTCAGAAAATTTTAGAGTTTGTGTAAAATCTGTATTTTATTAGTAATGAGCATCTTTCAACCGCTGCCAACTCTCACTATTTCCAAGAAAAAAAAATACCTTCAAGCTTCCTTTATCAAGCTTGCCGCAACCTCGATTTTTTATGTCAGTCTATTTTCGCTGACTTTTTCTGATTTTCTCAATGCCCAATTTGACATAGAACAACGCAGCGCAGTCAAGGTAGGTGTAGCATCAGGTACAATCCTTGCTTTTTTTATTCTTGTTGGCTCCGCCTTCTTTATTGATAGAGAATTTCGTCGCTTGTTATTGGGCAAAACAGGAATTTTCTATGGGGCTGTTGTTATCTTTTATACTTGGATGGGCTGGCAACTTTTTGGCAATAGTATTGATTGGATACGAATGGATTTATCTATTTGTTTATGGCTGATAGGTGGCTTGGCAATGTTTCGCATTATTGCTAATTCCTATCGCCCCAAAATACAACTTACTTCACTCATATCTGTTTCAACTGTATTTATTTACTATTCTATTTCACTGCAAGCTGAGAGAATGAACGCTCTTGCTAATGCGGGGGTGACAGAAAGAATCACAGATTGGAATACATGGGCATATTCCTCTTTACTCTTACCACTGACTGGAATTGCTCTTGGTGTATTATGTCGGCAGGGCTGGTTTTGGACAATCTCAATATTGGGATTAGTTGCGATTCACCTTTATTCTTTGGGATTTATTGGAGCAACGAGATCTGTTACCTTATCTTTACTAACTGTAGTAATTTTCTCTGCTTTTGGTTTATCTTATCATATATCTAATGGAGCCCTAACTACTAAATCATCTCTAAAACAGCCAAAGCGGTTGATTTATCTATTATTCTTGATCGGTATCTTTCTGGTAGTCGCCGTATTTTTTATTAATTTTGAGCAGTTATTCGCGGATCTATTCCAGAATAGTTTAATCTTTGAAAGGCTTTTCAATCCTGACCACTCTACTGAACGATCTTCTCAATTGCGAATTGAGGAGGCCATCGAAGGGCTTCAAGTTTTCCAAGATGAAATTGAATTTTTATTTGGTAAGGGTTTAGGCGCAACGTTTTTCTCAGTATTGGACTATGAAATTAACGCTTTCCATATAGGTATTTTGACTTTTTTGCTTAAGGGCGGATTGATTATGTTCGGTTTTGTTGTTTTTATTTTATATGTAAAACTTCCCCTATTATTTATAAAATCCATTGTGAAACCGCACCGATTAGATTATCTCAAACGAACTGCTTTGCTCACCGTCCTACCTGGAGTGTTTGGGTGGGCTGTATTGCTGTTGCTTTCGGGTGGTTACAGTCCTTTTAACTTTTTAGGAGTTGGTTTTGCTTTCGGTACTTACTCGCATATTAGAAAGCATGGTCTGGGCATTTTCTTTGACTAATTAATAAATAGACACAAAGCAATCTTTAAGCTTTTTGTCCTGTACTGAAGCTAAAAAAATGTATAGGAGCCACAATTAACTGAGAAGCGATTTTTCTTGCAATTTACTCTGACAAATAAAATGTCAATAACAGCTAATCTTGAGTCTTAATTAAAGGAAATGTTTGAAGAAATTTTTCAACAATTAGGATCGATAAACGCCGCGTCAATCAACTTACTTTATCAACAGGTTGCCTTGAATAAGGGGCTACCTTTTTCTGTTAACATTCCCAACAAAACAACCGAGGAAACCTTTAAAAAGACCGACCGAGAAGAAGAGATGGTAAGTTGTCAGGCTCTTCGGGAATTGTTAAGTACCTAGGCAAAATTAATTACATACTCGCCTCCAAAATTGTCCAGCACTTTTTTAACGTAAGCGAGGAGGCTCTTTCGGTCTTTATAGGCGCTAAATTCAATCCATTCATATTTTAAAAATCTCCATAATATTTCAATTAAATTTAAATGAGGTGAATAAGTGGGCAACCAAAATATTTTCAAGTTTTTCTTTTCCCATTCCTCAAGTTTCTCGATA
>NZ_JADEVX010000287.1:0-3814 GCF_015207925.1 Microcystis sp. LEGE 00066
GAGGCCAGGGGGGCAAGGGTTGTCGCTGTTCCCAACCTTTTTGGACAATTCAAACCTGCAGCGGTAGGCCGGGGGATGCCAACTATAGCTGTACCACCAGAGAATTTAGCTGTCAGGATGGTCTCGATGGGGCGACGGGTAATAGTGGTCGTAACGGTCGCGAGGGACGTTTAGGACAGTTAACTTTAATTCAAATCGATCGCCCTTTAACTGCCGATCAACCGAGCGCAACTGTTCCCCTTTCGGAGTTAAAAGAACGGGGTTATATTCTATCTAAAAATAGTTGGGAAACTCGCACTGGGGCAATGTCTTTATTTTCCCCCGGTTCCCTGATCGATGATCAATATCGGATTTTATTAGATCGATCGGAACGTTCTTTTATTTTAATTTGGAATGCGCCCCAAGAGTTTAATCGGTTTGCTAATCAGCGTTTTACTTTAACCCTCGATGATCAAAAGGAAATGAAGGTAACTGTCCCCAGTGAACTCTGGATTGAGGGAACCACTCAAAAACGCAATAATGTTACGGAATTTGTCGTTTATAATGCTGTTTTTGAACGAGATGTCACCCAATTAGAAGCAAAAGGTATTACAGGAAATGGTACTGATTTAAGGCTTTTTCTCGAAGATAAAGCTTCCCAATCGAATTTAATCGGCACTAAATTTAAGGTGCGTTATCGTGTTACTCGTTGGCAAGCAGACGACCTGCAAACCAGTCCCAGAACCGATTTTGTCACTCGCTATGAAGGAGATATGCCTGCTAATTTAATCCGACAGGAGGGCAATCAATTTATTCTGGATATCGGTCAATTACCCTTACCTGTGGAATCTTTGCGATCGGGTACGGGGGTAGAAATCGAGTTACTTGCTACTCGTTCTTTTGCCGGTTATTCCAAAGAACAAAAAATCGTCATCCGCGACACGATTAAAGGGGCAAATATGCCACGGAGATAAGTCAAAAAAGTTCCCTTCTCCTTTCTCCGGTGCAATGTTAAGTAGGTAGGCGTTAAAAATTATCAACTTACCTCGTCTATATTTCACATTTATTCAGCAAACCCTATCTAACTACCTCTTGCCTCTTGCCTATCCTAACCAAGAAATTAATTTTGCCCTATTACTTATCAGTTCCCATCTGTTGCGTCTAAGCTTTCTGTTCCTGTTTAGATTTATGTAGGGGATCCATATAAATCTCTAAGCGCTTAAATACCAGAGAGGAAAGGGTAGTTAAAACCAAATAAACTAAAGCAACAGCGATATAAATCTCGAAAGCTTTATAGGTAGTGGCTACCATTAATTGACCTTGCCGGAATAACTCTTCAAAACCGATTACTGCCGCTAAACTGGTATCTTTAATTAGGGTGATAAATTCATTCCCCAAGGGTGGCAACATCCGGCGAAAAGCTTGGGGAAAAATCACCTCGTGCATGGTTTGCACTGGGGACATCCCTAAACTAGAACAAGCTTCCCATTGACCATTATCGATCGATTGAATACCGCCGCGCATAATTTCAGCTAAATAGGCCGCTACATTTAAACTTAGGGCAAATAGGGCCGCCGGTAAACGATCTAAGTCGATATTTAAGCCAATTTCTCGGAACAACCCGGGCAAACCAAAATAGATCAAGAATAATTGCACCAGCATCGGTGTTCCCCGAAAGAAATCCACATAGATGCGGCAAATTATTTTTAACCATTTGTAGGGAGAAATCAGGGCAATAGCCACTAAAGTTCCACCGATTAACCCGAAAAGAAAAGACAGAACCGTTAACAGAATTGTCCAGGGAACCCCTTTCACAATCAGGTTATAGAATAATTCTCCCCAGTTAAACCTCGATTCCTGTAAATTCTTTAAAGCTGGGGCAACTAAGGGTAATTCTGGCGGTTTTTCTCCAAACCATTGCCTAAAAATAACATCGTACTGACCACTTTCTATAACTCTACCGAGAGCATCATTAATTAACTGGAGATAGGGGGAATTTTTGGGTAAAGCAATCCCGTAGAATTCCTCCGTTAATAATTCTCCGACTACTTTTACTCTCCTTAAACCCGCTTGTTTAATTGCATACAAAGTCACGGGTTTATCGTTAACTACCGCCTCAACTCGACCATTAATTAATTCCTGCAAAGCTAAAGCCGCCGAGTCAAATTGACTAACCACTGCTCCAGGTATTTTTGTCGCTTCTAAGGCTCCCGTAGTGCCAATTTGGACGGCAATTCTTTTGCCTTTTAAGTCTTCAAAATTTCTAATCGTCTGATTATCTTCCCGAACAGCGATCGCTAAACCAGCCCTAAAATAAGGTCGAGAAAAAGAAATCGCTTGAGCGCGTTCGGCGGTGATTGTCATGCCACTAATAGCGGCTTCCACTGTTCTCGCTTGTAGAGCCGGAATAATGCCATCAAAGGGTAAATTTCTAAAGTCAATGTTGAGATCAGCTTCCTTGCCAATTGCTCGCATTAAATCGATATCAAACCCAGTTAATTGTCCCCCTTGTTGGAATTCAAAGGGTGGAAAAGTTGCTTCTGTGGCGACTCGAAAAGGATTAGGAGGAGTCTGGGAAAAAGCGGGAATAACAGTTAATCCAATCGCCAAAACTAATCCTAACAAGGCAAAGATGACTCTCTGCACCGCCCGCCCTCGCCAAAATTTAATCATTTTTTAATTGTTTCTCCTTGATTTTTTTACTCAATTAAGTTAAGGATTTTGTCCTACTCCTCACCTAAGACAGATGTAGAGAGACTATTTGAGTATTATGATTATTCCTCTTGATAAAATGTCGTCAAGGATACAATCTAGCAGAAACTAATCTGGATACTTTTATACAGAATGTAAAATTTTTTACGAGAGGACATCATGACCACTACCACCCCTGTGATTGTTAGTGAAGGTTTACGCAAAAGTTACGGCTCTTTAGAGGTACTTAAAGGAGTTACAGGCACTCTTTATCAAGGGGATGTGGTATCGGTAATCGGTCCCTCTGGCTGCGGCAAAAGTACCTTTTTACGCTGTCTCAATCGTTTGGAAACAATTAACGGCGGCCGCTTGGAGGTGATGGGAATTGACATCTCTTCCCCGAAGTTAAATCAATCGGTCCTCCGCAACTTACGCAGCCGGGTAAGTATGGTGTTTCAACACTTTAATCTTTTTCCCCATCTCACCGTTTTACAAAACTTGATGTTGGCCCCCAAGCAAGTGTTACACCACTCGGAAAATGAGGCTAAGGATACGGCAATTCATTATCTGGAAAAGGTGGGATTAGCACCAAAAGCCGATGTTTATCCCGACCAATTATCGGGAGGCCAAAAACAACGGGTGGCGATCGCTCGCAGTCTCTGCATGAAACCAGAGGTGATTTTATTTGATGAACCCACTTCGGCCCTAGATCCGGAATTGGTCGGGGAAGTGTTAAACGTCATGCGTCAATTGGCCGATGACGGTATGACTATGGTAGTCGTCACCCACGAAATGCAGTTCGCTAAGGAAGTCTCTAACAAGGTTTTGTTCTTTAATCAAGGTGTGATCGAAGAAGCAGGCGATCCCGACACCTTTTTTAATAATCCCCACAGCGAGCGCCTACAAGCTTTTTTAAGTCGCATCAATAGTAATTAGGGTTGGCTGAATTCAGGAGGCAAAAGGCAAAAGGCAAAAGGCAAAAGGCAAAAGGCAAAAGGCAAAAGGCAAAAGGCAAAAGGCAGCTTTATACCATTTTTCTTTATTTGCGTCACAACGAATGCAAGCTTGGCAAGCATTCGAGCGTGGATGTCTGTCATGGATTTAGAAATTTGGTATTATTCTCCCCACACCCCACACCCCACAC
>NZ_JADEVX010000051.1:0-25628 GCF_015207925.1 Microcystis sp. LEGE 00066
CACCCTAACACCCCAACACCTAACCCCAACACTTAATATATGAAATGGACAGATAAAGATCAGATAATTATGCAAGGGATCGATCGACCCCTAGGCAAGTATTATGCGGCAAGATTGAAAACCCAGGGAACCTGTTTAGTAGCGGGGGTGGCTAGTGGCCAAGGTGGTGAGATAATCGCAGAGATACCAGTGTTTGATCTAGTGGCCGAGGCCGTTGCTGAAACGGGAGAAATCAAGACCAGTTTAATTTTAGTTCCCCCCAATCAAGTCCTAGATGCGGCCTTAGAAGCGATCGCAGCAGCAATTCCCCAATTAATTATCGTCACCCCCGGAGTTCCCCCCTTGGATCTGGTGGAATTATTAAAGATAGCTAGTACCACCGGGACATTAATTCTCGGACCCGGCAGCCAGGGTGTAATTATTCCCAATTATCTTTGGTTGGGTATTTGTGAACCCAGTTTTTATCAATTGGGGACAATTGGTCTGATCACCCGTGGCGATCGCATAGGGGATGAAGTGGCGAAAACTTTAACAGCAGCCGGGTATGGTGAATCTATGGCGGTAAATTTGGGGACTGACGGCATTATTGGCTCCAATTTGTCCCAATGGTTGCAGGTTTTCGAGGAAGATGACAATACCGAGGCAATTCTCCTCGTCAGTCAGGTGGGAGGAAAGGCCGAAATCGAGGCAGCCAAATATATTGCCTCGGCGATCGAAAAACCAGTGATTGCCTATCTTGTGGGGTTAAATGCAGCGATTGAAACCAATTTCGGCGATACAGAAACAATTATTTCTAACCAACTTTCCTACTCTGTTGCCGCTAAGAATACCAGAAAAGATAGCCTACGTCATTTTCAAGAAGCTGGGGTGACAGTGGTGGAAAAATTAGCCGATTTACCTGCCTCTTTAGCTAAAGTCTTGTGCTGAATTTGACCCCATTGCTCCAATAATACTTATAATACGACAATATTTTGCCAAAATAAGCACCTAACAGGATGTTTCGCCCCCATCCTGTCTACGGGATTTTCGATGACAATTCCTGAGAGCTACTATATCATGGTAGATCACCTGTGATTCCTCAGACCGGCCAAGATAAAGATGGCAACAGGCAAAAATTAGGAAAAATCAGCGACAATCGAAACGGCAAGATCAAAAAAAATTCTATTCTAGATTGACCCTTTCAGCAGACCAGCTATCTCACCCTTCTAGACAACGACCCTAAGGATAACTTCTATGGCGCAACAAAATAACCTAAAAACCGACAATATACACCAAATCGATCCCTATTGGGGTCCCCCATGGCTCGTAGAGGAACGGGACGCTTGCGGAGTCGGTTTTATTGCCGATGTGCGCGGTTCTGGCAGCCATCAACTGATCGAACAGGCACTTTTAGCCTTAGGTTGTTTGGAACACCGGGGAGGCTGCAGCGCCGATCAGGATTCCGGGGACGGTTCCGGTATGATGACCGCTATCCCCAGAGATGTCCTCGCTCCTTGGTTCGCCGAAAATGGCTTAAATATGCCAGAATCTGAGCGACTAGGGGTGGGTATGGTCTTTCTTCCCCAAGCGGACAAAGAACGAGCCGACGCTAAAGCACATATTGAGGAAATTGTCAATAAATATAATATTAAGATTTTAGGTTGGCGCGCTGTTCCCGTCCGTCCCGAAGTCCTCGGAAGACAAGCAAGGGAAAATCAACCCTACGTCGAGCAAATTCTGGTTACTTCCCCCGATTTAGCCGGTTCTCAATTCGATCGCCTACTCTATATTGCCCGTTCTGAAGTGGGTAAGCAACTGGCCGATGATTTCTATTTCTGTTCCTTTTCCTGTCGCACCATTGTCTATAAAGGCATGGTACGGGGCGAAATCCTGCGAGAATTCTATCTAGACCTGCAAAATCCCGCCTATAGCAGTCAATTCGCTATTTATCACCGACGTTTTAGCACCAATACCCAACCGAAATGGCCCCTCGCTCAACCGATGCGCTTATTAGGTCATAACGGCGAAATTAACACCCTTTTGGGCAATATTAACTGGATGTCGGCCCGGGAACCCGCTTTAGAAACCCAAGGTTGGACCCACGAAGAATTACAATCCCTGACCCCCATTGTTAACCCCGCTAACAGCGACTCCTATAACCTCGATAGCGCCCTAGAATTATTGGTGAGAACTGGTCGCAGTCCCCTAGAAGCGGCTATGATCCTAGTACCGGAGGCCTACAATAATCAGCCGGATTTACAGGATTATCCCGAAATTATCGACTTCTACGAATACTATAGCGGTTTACAGGAACCCTGGGACGGTCCAGCTTTACTGGTATTTAGTGACGGGGGAATCGTCGGCGCTTGTTTGGACCGCAATGGTTTGCGACCGGCCCGTTATAGCATTACTAACAACGGTTATATCGTCGTTTCCTCGGAAGCGGGAACTATTCCCCTCGATGAAACCACCATTATGGAAAAAGGTCGTCTCGGCCCCGGTCAAATGATCGCAGTTGACCTAGAAAAAGGCGAAATTAAGCGTAATTGGCCGATTAAACAGGAAATTGCCCGCGCTAATCCCTACGGTGAATGGGTGCAATCCCAACGCACCTTTATTGACAAAGAAACAGCGATAGATATTCCCGCTCCCAGCAATCTCCTTCCCCTGCAAACCGCTTTCGGTTACACTGCCGAAGATGTGGATATGATTATCGTTCCCATGGCAGAACAGGGAAAAGAACCGACTTTCTGTATGGGTGATGACACTCCCCTAGCGGTCCTCTCCAGTAAACCCCATCTTCTCTACGATTACTTTAAACAACGTTTTGCCCAAGTTACTAACCCTCCCATCGATCCTTTACGCGAAAGTTTAGTCATGTCCTTGACTATGTATCTGGGACGACGGGGTAATATCCTTAAATTAGGGGTTGATGACGCACATTTACTGAAATTAGACTCTCCCCTGCTCAATAATGCGGAATTAGCCAAAGTTAAAACCTCTAGCTACAAAACAGCCGAACTTTCTACCCTTTATGATCTGACCACCGGACCGCAGGGATTAGAAGATGCGATCGCTAATTTGTGCGCTGAGGCCGCCAAGAAAGTAGCATCGGGAGCAGAAATTTTAATTCTCAGTGACAGAACTGCTCCTATTGACGAAAAAACTAGCTATATTCCCCCTTTATTAGCTGTTGGTGCCGTCCATCATCACCTGATTCGCTCACACTTGCGTTTAAAAGCTTCGATTGTGATCGATACGGCCCAATGTTGGAGTACCCATCACTTCGCTTGTCTGATTGGTTATGGTGCTTCCGCAATTTGTCCCTATCTTGCCTTGGAAACGATCGCCCAGTGGTGGATCGAGCCAAAAACGCAGAAATTGATGGAAAACGGCAAATTAGAAGCTATTAGCCTCGAAAAAGCCCTAATTAATTACCGCAAATCCGTAGAAGCAGGATTACTGAAAATCCTCTCGAAAATGGGTATTTCTCTCCTATCTTCCTACCATGGAGCGCAAATTTTCGAGGCGATCGGATTATCGGCAGATTTAGTTAAACTAGCTTTTAACGGTACTACCAGTCGCGTCGGGGGTTTAAGCATTGCGGAAGTGGCCCAAGAAGCGATCGCATTCCACAGTAAAGCTTTCCCCAATCTTACCGCCAAAAAACTAGAAAACTACGGTTTTGTCAACTACCGTCCGGGGGGAGAATATCACATGAATTCCCCAGAAATGGCGAAAGCACTCCATAAAGCCGTGGCTGCTCACTCCCAGGGTCAAGGATATGACCATTACGAAACCTATCGTCAAATCTTGCAGCAAAGACCCGTTACTGCATTGCGCGATTTATTAGAATTTAACAGCGATCGAGCCTCAATTCCCCTCGAAGCAGTAGAATCGATCGAAAGTATCCTGCAACGCTTCTGCACAGGGGGAATGTCCCTCGGTGCCTTGGGCCGGGAAGCACACGAAACCCTAGCGATCGCCATGAATCGTATCGGAGGTAAGTCCAATTCCGGAGAAGGGGGAGAAGATCCGATCCGTTACACCAGCTTAAGCGATGTGGATGAAGAAGGACATTCCGTGACTATGCCCCATCTAAACGGCTTAAAAAACGGTGATACAGCCAATTCTGCCATTAAACAGATAGCTTCGGGCCGTTTTGGAGTCACTCCCGAATACTTAATGAGTGGAAAACAGCTAGAGATTAAAATGGCCCAGGGAGCAAAACCGGGAGAAGGAGGTCAATTACCGGGGAAAAAAGTCAGTTCCTATATTGCCATGTTACGGAGATCGAAACCGGGAGTAACTTTGATTTCTCCCCCTCCTCACCACGATATCTACTCGATCGAAGATTTAGCACAATTAATCTACGATTTACACCAAATTAACCCCCGGGCCAAAGTTTCCGTCAAATTAGTGGCTGAGATCGGTATCGGCACAATTGCGGCCGGAGTTGCCAAAGCTAACGCTGATATTATCCAGATTTCCGGCCACGATGGTGGTACAGGTGCATCACCCCTAAGTTCGATTAAACACGCGGGTAGTCCCTGGGAATTGGGAGTGACGGAAGTGCATCGGATGTTAATGGAAAATCAACTGCGTCATCGGGTGATTTTGCGTGCAGATGGGGGACTAAAAACCGGTTGGGATATCCTCATGGCTGCTCTCATGGGTGCGGAGGAATTCGGTTTTGGTTCCATTTCCATGATTGCCGAGGGGTGTATCATGGCCCGCGTCTGTCACACGAATAATTGTCCTGTGGGAGTCGCTACCCAGCAGGAACGTCTGCGCGCTCGTTTTCCAGGAATTCCCGCTCATGTGGTCAATTTCTTCACTTTAGTGGCCGAGGAAACGCGGCAATTATTGGCGAAATTAGGCTATCACAGTTTAAATGAGGTGATTGGCCGAGCAGATCTGTTAAAAGTGCGCTCCGATGCTCGTTTAACTAAGACAGAATCCCTCAATCTTGATTGTTTGTTGAATTTACCCGATGGCCGTAGCGATCGCTCTTGGTTGCAGCACGAGGAAGTACATAGTAACGGTGCTGTCCTCGATGAGGAAATTCTAGCCGATAGCGAGATTAAACAGGCGATCGAGCAACAGGGAACCGTCAGCAAAACCTACAGGATTGTCAATACCGATCGCTCCGTCGGGGCGAGAATTGCGGGGGTAATTGCCCAAAAATACGGTAATGATGGCTTTGAAGGCGAAATTAAGCTCAATTTCCAGGGTGCAGCTGGTCAAAGTTTCGGAGCATTTAATTTACCCGGTGTCAATCTCCATTTAGAGGGAGAAGCTAACGATTATGTGGGTAAAGGCATCTACGGCGGCGAAATTGTCATCGTACCTCCCCAAAACGCCAATTATCAGCCCGAAGATAACGCTATTATCGGTAATACCTGTCTCTACGGGGCCACCGGTGGGGTATTATACGCGAATGGTCGGGCCGGTGAACGCTTTGCTGTCCGCAATTCCACCGCGAAAGCAGTTATCGAAGGGGCCGGGGATCACCTCTGTGAATATATGACCGGGGGGGTAATTGTCGTGCTTGGTTCCGTCGGTCGCAACGTCGGCGCCGGGATGACGGGAGGATTAGCTTATATTCTTGATCCGTCCCTACCGGAGAAACTTAACCCCGAAATTGTCAAGATTCAACGGGTTGCCACGGCTGCCGGTGCGGAACAGTTAAAATCTTTAATTGAGACCCATGTAGAACGCACTAATAGCCCCAAAGGTAAGTTAATTTTAGCTAATTGGGATAGCTATCTCGGTCAATTCTGGCAAGTGGTCCCTCCCTCGGAAGCGGATAGTCCCGAAGCGCAAATTAGCGCGGAGAAAACCTTAACTTCGGTGTAATTTCTTTGGGGTGCGTTACTCTTGGTTAACGCACCCAATGATTAATTTTTTGACTGCGGAGTTGATTAATGGCCATGCTGCCCATCCCCACCACCTATACTAGCTATACCCAAGAACAGGAACATTTTCTTCAGGTTTTAGAACAAGTAGAACTGGGAAACTCGATCGTTATTGTCCAACGTCAGGGTCATCATGATGTGGCCTTGATTGCTGCTGACGAATTATCCGCTTTATTAGAAGAAGTTTATCTTTTTCGCTCTCCAGCTAACGCTCAACGACTTTTTCAGTTCTTAAATTGGTCACAAGAAAGATTATCTCAGACAGCTGCCACCACTTCTCTAGAAGAATTACGTCAAGAATTGGAGACCGAGATTGAGCAAGAAAAAGCCGCAGAAGTCTGAAACCGAAATTGTGCGAGTTTTTACTCAATTATGCCTAATCTAGTATCTCCAAATTGATTATATGGGGACATATTAACCTTAATTATTTAGACTACAGTTTTTATCGCTGCATAAGTCGGAACATTTGCTAAAATTTAGGATATATTCACTTTGGCTATCTTTGATGTCATAATTTGGCAATGACAAACGAAAAACTCAGATTTATCGATCTTTTTGCTGGTATTGGAGGGTTTAGATTAGCTTTTGAGAGCGTTGGTTATGACTGTGTATATTCTTGTGAAATAGACGAAAACTGTCGAAAAGTATATTTCAATAATTTTCAAGAAATTCCCGATCAAGATATTAGAAAAATTGCTATCCATGACCTGCCTGATTTTGAAGTGTTGACAGCAGGATTTCCCTGTCAACCCTTTAGCATTTCTGGAAAACGAGCCGGATTTAGAGATACAAGGGGAACTCTATTTTTTCACATCTGCGAAATAGTCGAATTAAAAAAGCCGAAAATAATTCTTCTGGAAAATGTTAAACACCTAATTCACCTCGACAAAGGCAAAAACTTAGATATTATTTTGCGTTCTTTGGAAGAACTGGGTTATTTAGTTGATTATAAGCTCTTAAATGCCAAGGATTTTGGTGTGCCGCAAAATCGAGAAAGAATTATTATTATTGCTACCCAAAATAAAAAATTTAATTTCAACTCATTAAAATATACTTCACCAATACCTAAGTTACGCGATTTTCTGTCTCCTCAAGGCAATTTTGAATACTTAGATAAAAAAGAATATACTCTCATTGATAATCCTACCTTACAACCATCAGGATTAATTTTTGTCGGTTATCGCAATAAAACTATCTGGAAAAAAGGTATCAGACCAAATACAGAACATTTATCCCGGGTTCATCATCAACCTAACCGAATTTATTCGATCGATGGAGTACACCCTACTATACCATCTCAGGAAACATCCGGACGTTTTTTTATTTATATACCCGAACAAGATCAGGTGCGTAAATTAACTATCCAAGAATGCTATCGACTGATGAAGTTTCCCGATAGTTTTCAAATTCATCCTAACTTAGCTGAGTCTTATAAACAGGTGGGTAATTCGGTTTGTATTCCCATGATTCAAGAGTTGGCTATTGCCATTAAGAAACATATTTTTGAAACCAATTCTAGAGTATCCTTAAAGGAGTTTTCTTTTTCTCGTCAGAATATTCAATTGGAAATTATCGGATTAGATTTTATGAACCATAAAGAAAAGTTATTAGACATTTATGACCAATCCTTAAATTTAGATGAGCGACAACCACTGCCCCCTCAACCCTATCAAAACTATATCCAACAAATTGCTACTAATTGCTCAAAACAAAAGGGAGTTTATACGGTTTTAATAACTTTATTAGTTCATAAAATTCTCTATCCTAATCAAGATATTAGATACCATCAAACTAATTTACCTGGAGGATTTTCAGGAAGAACTATTGATACTCAGTATATTACTCCCACCTTGAAACAATTGGGATTACCAGCTATGGCAGAAAGTGGCTGGCTAACTCGTTCTTTAGAACAACCCTTTCCCTATACTTTAGATTATCAAGGTAAAATTAGTAATCAAAAAACCAAAGATGCTTTTCTGAGTTTAATTGATTTTATTGAAACTAATCCTCAACAAGCTGAAGTTATTTTAACGCTTTTACTTCATCAAGTTAATCAGATTATCCAGACTCAAAAGATTAAAATTTTGAAGATAGATAATCCTGAACCTTTTGATATCAACACTTTGAGCAGTTGCCTAGAAAATCATTTTAGTTTCAATTATCAAACTCGCGGAGCTTCCAAGTTACCTGTTTTAGCACTATATGCAATTTATCAAAGGTTAATTATAGAAGTAGAAAGATACAAATCCTGCACATTAAAACCTCTAGGCAGTCACACAGCTTCTGATCTAACTTCTGGTAGTGCAGGAGATATTGAGATTTTTGATAAAAATAAACAATTAGTAGAAGTTATTGAAATTAAGCATGGTAAGTACATTGATTTACAAATTCTCCGAATTGCCAAAGATAAAATTATTAAATTTAATCCGAGAAGATATTATATCCTATCATCGTTTGATGTTAAACCCACAGAAGTGGAGTTAATCATGTCTGAGATTCAAACTATCAAAAACAACCATGGTTGTCAAATAATTACCAATGGTATTATACCGACAATTAAATATTATCTGAGACTGATATCATCTCCAGAAGAATTTGTCAATAGCTATTCCCATCTGATTGAAATAGATTCGGAATTACAAACTATTCATAAATTAAAATGGAACGAAATTTTATCTAATCTTATTTCTCCAATTGAACAAATCTAAACTAGCGAGCTATACTATGGCCAAAATATACCATCGCTGGTGATAGCCTTTCTTAATGAGTAGGTCTAATCAGCAGCGAAGTTTCCAAAATTCTTACTAGCAGTTGTCGGCGCTGCTCCAGTGTAATGTGCCTCTCGAACTTTGAGAGAAGAAGTTTTGTGACCAACTCGCCTATGGTTGCGGGACTTTGCAGAATAATAAAGTTATTAATCGCGTATTCTACAGCCAAAGCTGGTGTTGTCGTACTGCTTAAGGCGAAGCTTATAAAGACGTTCGTATCGATAACTATGGGTTCACGATTCATCTACTAAAAGCTCTTCCAACTTCTCATCAGTCAATCCCTGACTCTTGGCATAAGCACGAATTTCATTCACCACTTCCATCAAGGTTTGGGTGGTTTCGTCCTGTTCGTTCCCCGTCATCTCATGATTCTCGATGGTGAAATCGACACACGCATGAGCGGACAAGCCTAACTGCTCGATCGCTGTGGGGATTTCGCTAATTTTAACGTTTCGGATCGTTGCTTTCATATTTTTAAAGTAGCACAAATACAAATTGAATTATTATTCTTCAGCTTGTAGGTTGGGTTGAGCGATTTAATACTTAGGAGAGGAGAAAGGAGAAAAGGAGAAAGGAGAAAACTGCTCAATTCAATGGTTTGAGCGAAACCCAACATTCTTGACGATATTGGTGTGGTTGGGTTTCGCTTAAGCGTCGCTAACGTTTGACAGACAAGAGTTATTATTGCTCAACCCAATCTACGGCTTGCCAGAACATGGCAAACTTGACAATCAAGACAGTCGCTACAGGCGAGGCTAGTGTGCGATGTTTTCAGTATAAGAGTCTCCGATGGATACTCCTCTCATCAAGCTTTCATTGTAAGCTATGTCCTTCCTAATCCTCTCCTTGATTTCATGGGAAAGAGAGAAGATGTTTGCCACGACATCAATACCATGAAGAAAACCCTGTCCACCCAGTCTATCCTTGAACTTTCCTTTTAGCTTTTCATAAAAAAATTTACCTGCTTCTTCATCTAGAAAAAATTTTTTTCCTGTGCGGCTATCGGTATAATCTCTTGGGAAATTTAACCAACTGTAGTATAATTTATATTCTAAATTATCTATTGCCGTCCATCCCTCCTTTCCGAATACCCTTTCTAATATCTCGTGAACTTGCCGTGAAATATATTGTTCTATTTCTGGATAGAATTTATCATACATTTCGTTAATATCTCTACGGCGACGCTCAGCTTCTTGACGGCGACGCTCAGCTTCTTGTTTTTCTCTTTGTTCTTGTTTGTCGAGTTTCTCTAGTTTCGGTTTGACTATAAAATTTAAGTCGGGAAAGGTATGTGCGATTTCGGTTAGCTCGTTCCGAGACATTGAGACATTCGCTAATTCTGTATAGACAATTTTTTTAAACTCCGGCAAAGCATTAATGACCTCAGTTAAACCATTTTGATGTATTAATAGTAATCCATGTCGTTCCACAAACTCCTCGACCGCAAACCGAAAATCTGGGTACTTATCTAGTAGCATCCTAACATCGGCAACAGATAAACCTCCGCAAACCATCTGTAACCATTGCTGGCGAACAGAATTTCGTTGGACAGGATCAGTAATGTGGTCAAAACAGTTATCGTAGGGCGTTGACATATTTTTTTCTCCGAATCACCCATAATCTCGTTTTAACCGTTCAGAGGGCGGTTGGCAAGCCGCCATTAGTTTTGTAATGGGGGTTTATGCCCCGCTCCAAAAACTTTTCGCCTTAAGGCGAGGTTTTAGACCCGATTTTTTCGATAAAAGCAGACCACGGGGGAATTTTTCACAGCACTAAAGCTCTGCAAGAATTATCACTTTAAGCGGTGACATTTTCTGTTTCTACTGGTTGAATTTCTGGCATTTCTACTTTAATTAAACTCACTTTAGCACGATAAAGTAGTTTTTCCCCATGACGATAGCCCCGATAACGCACTAGAACGGGTGTACCTATTTCCGCTTGACCATCGATCAATTGATGGATTTGCGGATCATAACCAACATGATCACCGACACTGTCAATTGGTTGCACTCCCCAGCGCTCCAGTAACTGCATAATCGGTTTGACTAAAGAGAGGATTTTGACGGCTGCTAGGTCGGGATTTTTGCGGGCAACGGCCTCGGCCGTGGGCCACTGAACTAACCAAGATTCGATCGCTTCGATGCTTTGACGTTGAAATTCTGCGGCTAATTCTTCTTTTTGCTGGTCTAATTTTTGCTGTAAATTTTGATACTCTTGTTCGAGAATTTTTAATTCCCCTGAATGATCCTCTGGCCCCATCGTCGGGATTTGAAAATGAGCGAGGAGATCGCTAACTGGCAGCTGCAGCCCATTAGCTAATTTCACCAAAGATTCAGAGGATAATTTAGCGATTAAACCATGGCAAACTCTCTGCAATTGCCAAGAAGATAGACCCGATAACTGACTCAATTCTTCCAGATTTTTACAGCCAATTGCTGCCATCAACTGCTCTAATTTTTGCCGATGATATTTATATAAGGACTCATTCATGGGACTTCTCAGCTTAAGCGATGTGTTTAGCTAAAACGGATTTAGGAGCGCGACGAACTCGACAGAGAATTGTTTCTTTACCGAGACGCTGATGAGCTGCAAAGCGATGGCAACCAGAAAACCCGTAGTAGTTACCATCCACCTCCAAAACATCGATCGGTTCTCGTAATCCCTCCTCAGCGATCGATTGCATCAACTGATTAACTTTTTCGGGATCGGTTTGTCGCGGTAAAGGACGACGAATTTGGGACAGAGGAATATTTTTAATTTCCATAGTGTCTTCACTATACCACATTTAGGCTAAACTGTAGATAAGTTAACTCGGTTGCTGATGCAGTGGTCTGGCTCCCTACTGGCAGTTTTCTGGCCACAGACAAGATTCGGTTCTTCGTTACTTGGTATGATTCGATAGGGGGGCATAAATCGACTAAATCCTTATCTGGCAAGAGACTTAATTGATTAGTTTGCTCTAGAGCAAAAACAATTGACAAAAATCGCTAAATGCCTTTCTATATAGGGGTTACATCCCTTATAACCCCCGTCCCTTGCATAACACAAACCGAAGAACCCAAGATTCTATCACCCAATCCTCTCCTTTTCTGACTATGACTATTCCTCCTATCAATGAAAAAATTATCCAGCAAAATAGCACCAATGCTTCCTATCAGCGCGGTCAATATTATTACGATAGCGGTGCAGTTATTTCTCTTTGGCAACGGGGGCAAAATCTACAAGCTTTAGTGAGTGGTAGTGAGGTTAAACCCTATCGAGTTGCTATGGATTTTAACCAAGAAAATCTTGAGAATGTCTCCTGTTCCTGTCCCTACGATTATGAGGGTTGGTGTAAGCATATTGTGGCGGTTTTATTAACCTGTTCTCGTCAACCAGAATTAATTATTAAAAAAGCCTCTCTAGAGGAGTTATTGACACCGATCGATGAAAGTAAATTAAGAAAATTGCTTAATCATTTAGTGGCTAAACACCCAGAAGTTATCGAGACAATTGATAAGTTTTTAGTGCCAGCTACCCCACTTAATAAAGCGGTAGGGAAGATAACTATTAATGTCAAAGCTTATCGTAATACTGTCCGTAATGAACTGCGGCAATCCCTACGAGCGATCGAGGAAGATTACTACGAAGAAGATCCAATTTCTAATGAAATTTATGCCCTAGTGGATGAGGCCAAAGATTATTATCAAAAGGGAGAACCAGATAATGCGATCGCTATTTTAGAAGCAATTATTAGCGCCTGTATCGAGGAATGGGATGATTTAGAAGATTACGGTGCTGTTAATGATGATTTAACTGCTGGAATCGATCGAGTTCTAACGGCAGCAATTTTAAACAAAGAATTTAATCCCCAAGAAAAGCAAGATTTAAGGGAAAAAATCGAGCAATGGCAGCATGAATGGAGTGCCGATTTTGAGATGAGTTTAGCATCCTTACAACAGGGATGGGACGATCCAGTTTTAGAGAAGATTTTACGGGGAGAATCGGCTAATTTTTCAGAAATGTGGTCAGGGAATATCCCTTATTATGCCCAAACATTAACTTCTATTCGCTTAGAAATTTTCGAGCAACAGGAAAAAGATCAGGAGTATTTGAATCTAGCTTTAGCTTCAGGACAAGTGGTAGAATACCTAACTAAGTTAGTCTATCTTGATCGCATTGAGGAAGCGATGGCAGCGGCAAAAAACATGATAACTAAAAACGATGAAGCCTTCTTTTTTGCCAAAGCTTTACGCGATGAATCCGCACCAGAATCCGCTCTCATAATTGCCAGGGGTGGTCTAAATTTCCCAGGTAATTATTATTATCAATTAGCTCTCTGGACAAGTGAACTAGCGCAATCTTTAGGGGATATAGATACAGCTTTAGCTGCTAGAATTAAGGCATTTCAAGACCAACCTTCCTTTTCCCATTACCAAAACATTGAGTCTTTAGCGGGGGAAGATTGGCCCGATTTAAAACTAGACTTGTTAGATTACTTGCGCGAGTTTAGCGGTGGACGTTCCACAGAGGCTAAAATCGATATATTTCTCCACGAAAATTTAGTTAGAGATGCAATTAAAGTCGTTTCTGATAATTCCTATGTGCAGTCTCACCTAATTTGGCGGATAATGGATGCGGCTGCTACCGTCGATCCTGACTGGGTGATCGATCACGCTCGTCCTCCTGCGGAAAAGATACTGGACGAAAAAAAGGCAGATCGCTACGAAGAAGCGATTAAATGGCTGAAAAAAGCTCGTAATGCCTTTTATATGTCAGGAAGACGGGAAGAATGGCAAACTTATCGGGAAAGTTTAATTAAGGAACACGGACGCAAATCGAAATTTATGGGGTTATTTAAACATCAGGATTTACAATAATTTAAGCTTCTAGCCGTCAGTTATCGGCTAAAACCGGGCTGTTTTTAGCTTGTAGAGCCGGAATTGTCCTAATCTTAGGCCTAGTGACATTTCGGGGCAAAGTGGAGTATAATGGAAGATTGGTCTAAACTTATCTCCAGACTACTTATACTGAATATTCATTGTCAAAAAATATGACTGAAACTATTCGCTTTTTGATGTGTTCTCCCGATCATTACGATGTGGATTATGTGATTAATCCTTGGATGGAGGGCAACATTCACAAATCTTCCCAGGAAAAAGCTAGGCAACAATGGCAGCAGCTTTATCATATTCTCAAGGATCGGGCGCTCGTCGATTTAGTCCCACCAGAAAAAGGCTGGCCTGACATGGTTTTTACCGCTAATGCAGGTTTAGTTCTGGAAAAAATAGTCGTTCTCAGTCGCTTTTTACACAAAGAAAGACAGGGAGAAGAACCCTATTTTAAACAGTGGTTTGAAGATAACGGTTTTACGGTTCACGAACTGCCCAAAGATTTACCCTTTGAAGGTGCAGGAGACGCATTATTAGATCGGGAAGGACGTTGGTTATGGGCAGGATATGGCTTCAGAACTGAGTTAGATTCCCACCCTTTAATCGCTAAATGGCTCGATATTGAGGTTTTATCCCTACGTTTAATCGATGAACGTTTCTATCACCTTGATACCTGTTTTTGTCCCCTTAGTGGCGGTTATCTGCTCTACTATCCCGATGCTTTTGATGCCTATTCTAATCGGTTAATTGAGTTAAAAATTCCCGAAGAAAAACGCATTATCGTTGAAGAAGCTGATGCGGTTAACTTTGCTTGTAATGCTGTGAATATCGGTCAAGTAATCGTCATGAATAAAATTAGTGACGATTTACAATATAAGTTAGTGTCAAAAAGCTTTGAAGTGGTACAAACTCCCCTAACGGAGTTCTTAAAAGCAGGGGGAGCCGCTAAATGTTTAACCCTGCGTACCACGGAACCCTTAATTCCAGACCATCACGCTAATGTCACCATTGAAAGTCGCATTCTCCAGTTAGAAGGTCATCTGCTCGACGCGGGAATTATGAATAAAGCTCTCGATGTTGTGGTAGGAAATGGCGGCAGTTTCAAGGTTTTAAACTTTACTTTGGGGATTGAGCGCCAAAGTACCTCCTCGGCCGAAGTGCGCGTTTCTGCACCCTCTCACGAGGTAATGGAGGAGATCATGGTACAATTGATCGACCTCGGTGCGGCCGCTCGTCCCCAAGAAATCTGTGATGTCAATACCGCAGTGGTGGCACAAGATGGGGTCGCTCCCGATGATTTTTATGTCAGCACCATCTATCCCACGGAAGTGCGGGTTAACTGTGAATGGGTGCGGGTGGAAAATCAACGCATGGATGCAGCCATCGTCGTCACTGAAGGTCCGGAAGGCAAAACGGCAAAATGTACTCTGCTGCGGGATTTAAAAGCTGGCGATCGCGTTATGGTGGGAGTTGAGGGCATCCGTACTATCCGACAGGCGGAATCCAGGGAACAACGCAACAGCACCCAGGAATTTACCTTTATGGGTGCGGGGGTTTCCAGCGAGCGCCGAGTCGAGTTAACCGTGGAGCAGATTGCTTGGGAAATGCGTAAAATTCGCGACCAGGGCGGTAAAGTGGTAGTAACGGCAGGTCCGGTGGTCATTCACACTGGAGGAGCGCAACATCTCTCCCGTTTAATCCGCGATGGTTACGTTCACGCTTTACTGGGGGGAAATGCGATCGCAGTTCACGACATGGAACAGGCGATCATGGGTACTTCTTTAGGGGTAGATATGCAGAAAGGCATCCCGGTGCGCGGTGGCCATCGTCACCACCTCAAGATTATCAACCTCATCCGTCGCCACGGCAGCATCGCCAAAGCTGTATCGGCCGGGGTATTGACAAAAGGCGTAATGTATGAATGCGTCAAGAATAATATCCCCTTCAGTTTGGCCGGTTCAATTCGCGATGATGGTCCGCTTCCAGATACGGAGATGGATTTAATTAAAGCACAGGAAGAATATTCCCGCTTAATTCAAGGTGCAGACATGATTCTCATGCTCTCTAGTATGCTCCATTCCATCGGTGTGGGCAATATGACACCGGCGGGGGTGAAAATGGTCTGTGTTGATATTAACCCGGCCGTGGTGACAAAATTAAGCGATCGAGGTTCCGTAGAATCCGTCGGTATTGTCACCGATGTGGGTTTATTCCTGAGTCTGTTAACCCAACAGTTGGATAAGTTAACCCGTCCCTTGGTAGAAACGGTTTAAAACCGCAAATAGATATCGGGTGGGTTACGCTTTGCTAACTCACCTATTTTTATCGGTATTTTTAACCAATTATCAGAGAAAATTTACCCACTAGAGTCGCCCTAGCTTGCTTTCTTTTTGTATAATAGGGGTTAATCTTCCCACACTTGTCAAACGGCTATGAGTCTCTGTCTCAATCCCGATTGTTCGCACAAAAACACCCCCACGGATAAATTCTGTCATAAGTGCGGTTCTCAATTACTGCTCAGAGAACGTTATCGAGCGCTAAAATTAATCGGTCAAGGGGGTTTTGGTAAGACATTTCAAGCGATAGATGAAGATAAACCCTCAAAACCCTATTGTGTGAATGAACTACCCCGCCGCAAGCGGACGGGGTATCAGAATCAAAATAGACTCAATTGTAGATTTTGGTGTAGCTGCAGGTATTCTTTATCTTGTTCTTTTACATATCTCGCTATCATACCTTCATCCCCATGCTTTCCTACCGTACTTGCGTAATATCCATCACTCCAAAACTCTCCTCCCCACAACTGCTTTTTCACTTGAGGACACTTTTTGAAAATTTCTCTCGCCGTTATACTTTTAATCATTGTCACTATCCTTGTCACACTATAGGTCGGTACTGATTGCACCAGAAAATGCACATGATCTTTATCCACTCCAATTTCTACAAACTTTATCTCGTATCGTTTTTCCATCTCTAGACAGACTTCTTTCAACAAGCTATCTACCTGTTCGTCGAAAACGGCTTTACGATATTTGGCTGGGAACACTAAATGATATAGCAAAACACTTACATTATGGCTCTTATGGATGTATTCACTCATTTTTCTATTGTACGCCGCGAGCGGCGGGGAATTAGACCCGAAGAGATTAAACAATTTTTCCCGTCAGCGCAGGGAACAGGAACTTTACAAAAAGCAGCAGAATTATTTAAAGAAGAAGCGATTCGTTTAGACAGTTTGGGAAGATACCCACAAATCCCCGAACTTTACGCCTATTTTACCGCTAATGACGGGCGACAATATCTCGTGCAGGAATATATCGAAGGACAAAATCTCGAACAAGAATTAAAACAGGAAGGAGTATTTAACGAAGCAAAAATTAAACATCTTTTGTCAGAGATTTTACCGATTCTAGAATTTATTCATAGTAAACAAGTAATTCATCGCGACATTAAACCCGAAAATATTATTCGCAGAAAAAGCGATAATAAATTGATTTTAGTGGACTTTGGCGCGGCAAAATTTGTCAGTCCTTTAAATCGTTCCATGACAGGAACAATTATCGGTTCTGCCGAATATATTGCCCCAGAACAGGGAAATGGTAAGGCAGTTAATGCCAGTGATTTGTATAGTTTGGGTGTAACTTGCCTTTATTTATTAACTGGAATATCTCCCTTTGATTTATTCGATGGGGGGGAACACCAATGGGTATGGCGACAGTGGTTAGTGGATAATCCTGTTAGTAATGATTCAGGGAATATTCTGGATAAATTAATCGAGTTTGGCACGAAAAAACGCTATCAATCCGCTTCGGAAGTGTTACAAGCTTTGCAGATAAAAACATCAGTCTCTATACCCCAGACAACTATTCAAAAACCCGTTAATCCCGTTATTTCCGTTCCCCAAACTCCCCCATCTATTCAGCTTAAAAGCGCCAAGGGAATCGATTATCGGAACTTAGAAGATTTATTAAAACGGCAGCAATGGAAAGAAGCGGACGATGAAACCAAGACAGTGATGCTACAGGTCGCCAACCGAACAAAAGAAGAATGGCTACGGTTAGAAGATATCGATAATTTTCCCTGCGAAGATTTGCGAACCATTGACCAATTATGGGTTAAATATAGTGGCGGTCGCTTTGGTTTTTCCGTGCAGGCGAAAATCTACCGCGAACTCGGTGGGACGCGGCAGTATATAGGTAATAGAAGAGTTTGGAACGCTTTCGGAGATAGAGTAGGCTGGCGAGTGAATAATAGCTGGATATACTACAGGGATGTTACTTTTGACCTAAAAGCACCCCTAGGACACCTCCCGGGGGTAATATGGTGTTATGGGAAAGGAGTGTTTAATGGCTGGTTTTGGCGGCTTGATTGGCTGGCGGTTTTGTATGGGAGAAGATTTACTCTCTTCTCTCGCGTCGAGACTTGTAAAATGTAACATATAAAGGTAACAGCCTCGTAGGTTGGGTTGACGCAAGGAAACCCAACAAAGAGTAACCTTTGGGGTTGTTGGGTTTCGCTTAAACAATCAAATTGAGCCATTTTCGACCCAGTATTGTTTCGCTCAACCCAACCTACAATAATTGCTTATATTAATTTCTGATTAATTGCCAATTCATTGCCGACACAAGAGTTAAAGCGATAACAATTCATTGCTGTATGTAACAATATAAGAGGAGTTTATCTCAGGAGTTCCACAGTGATTAAAGAGCTAGACCGTATTACTGTTAATCCACAAATATGTCTTGGACAGCCAACGATTCGAGGAATGCGTATCACTGTGGGATTTGTTCTGAAACTGTTGGCTAGTCAGTTATCTATTCAGGAAGTCTTAGAGGCTTATCCAGAGTTAGAGGAGGAAGATATTCGTCAGGCTCTTAATTATGCAGCTTGGGCCGTATCCGATTATATCGTTAGCTTCACTTCGGCATGAGTAGTCTGCGTTTACTAGCTGATGTTCATATCTCCCCTTTGACAGTTGCGGCTTTAAGGTTACAGGGCTACGACATAGTACGCACTACAGACTTTTTACCTGCCACTGCTGCCGACGCGGAGATTTTGGAACTTGCCAGAGTGGAAGGTCAAGTTATTTTAACACAAGACTTAGACTTTTCCCTGCTGGTAGCCCTCAATAATTATGGACTGCCTAGCTTGATTACATTACGGTTATCTTCTGCCAGACCTGATGTAGTTGCTCAAAGGCTTCTAGATGTTTTACTGACTGTGGAAACGGAACTGACAGAAGGTGCGGCAATTACTATCAGCGATGACTCTGTGCGTGTTCGTAAACTTCCAATTCGATGAACCCGCACCTCAAACGATGTCCTATAAAGAAATAGAAACGATTTTCAAGGAAAAATTAAATCAAATAATTGAGGAATAGAAATCGTGCGTTATGCGATTATTATCGAAAAAATTGATAGGGTTTCGATTCCTGTTACAGGTTGGCGATATAATATTGGTTGGATAAATGAAAGAAGTTCGATTTAGTGAGCATTCTAGAATCAAATTGAATTTGCTATCCGCTCGTGGAATTTTTATCACTCCTGAATTTATCCTCGAAACTGTACAATTTCCTGACAAAATAGAAATCTCTGAAGACAACAAGCGAATCGCACAAAAAAAGTTCAATGATAATTTAGTGATTCGAGTAGTTTATCGAGAATTCAGTGCTTTTTTCTTAATCATCACCCTTTACCCTGGTAGGATATCCCGATATGAACAAGATACACTATAGCCCAGATGTCGATGCTTTATTAATTGAGTTAAACAATAATCCAATTGCTTACGCAGAGGAGGAAGGGAAAACAATATTACATTATTCCGAGGACGATCAGTTAGTTTTAATCGAGATTCTAGATTTTGGTTGTTCTCTATCGGAAGATGCTAGACAAGAACTTGCAAAATCCATATCTTCTCGTGAATCGATTAAAATATAGTTATTAGTTAATATCCATCTCACAACAATTTAAATCATGAAAGGTATTCAGTATATTGTCGATGAAACAGGAGAAAAAACAGCAGTTGTTATCGATCTAAAAGAATGGGGTCAACTGTGGAATGAGTTTTATCAAAATTTACTCGATCGCTCTCCCGTAAACGAAGACTGGATAAATCGATCGCCTTTTCGAGAAAAATTAGATCAAGCTCTCGCATGGAATGCTAATCATCCACCGCAGTTATCAGATATAGAATCCCTAGAGAGCAAACTCGAAAATCATGAGTAAGGTTTTACTTGATCTGAACAACCCGATTTTTCAGCGAGATTTATTCAATTTATCCAAAAGTGAAGCATTATCCGCTCTGAAAACTTTCAGGAAAATTTCTCAACTAACTTGGGAGCAGTTATATCAAGATCAAGGATTAAAATGGGAGAAGATTAATTCTAAAAAAGGTCAAAAAGGAGAAAACTTGTACAGTTTTAGAATCACGCAAAAATGTAGAGCAATTGCTACTAGAGAAGGTGATTATTTACGAATACTTTCTTTACATTCCGATCACGATTCAGCTTATCAATAATAATTTGGAACAAGATTTAAGACGTATTCTTCTCAACGAGGCCACCTTAAATAAATAAACAAACAAAGTTCGGTGATATTTATGAAATTAAAGGACTTTTACAAGGGGTGAACGGGATAAACTTACGAGTCTCTACCTATTGGATTATCGACTCACTTACGAAAGAAACAAGATTTGTGACTTTATTACCAGATTAAAAGAGTTAGACTATGAAATTTGATATGTTTTCCGAAGTTCAATTAACTGAAGATTTGCCAGAATCTAATTTGTCTCGTGGCACTCACGCGATTATCGTGGATTATTGTCCTCGACCCGAAGGCCAAGAGGATGGCTATGTTTTAGAAGTGTTAAATAATCAGGGAAAAGCCTATACAGTTATCGCTGTAGAAGTTTCCAAGATTGAATCGATTCAAAATCTTAAACAGGATGAATTGCAAATTATATAATTCTGTTATTCTTAGTGGATTTAATCCCCCATCCTAGCAATGGCGAAATGGGAGCAATTTTAGAAGTTTTTAACGCTCTCGGTGAGTCAATTTCAGTAGT
The DNA here is from genome assembly GCF_015207925.1 of Microcystis sp. LEGE 00066. Taxonomy (NCBI): domain Bacteria; kingdom Bacillati; phylum Cyanobacteriota; class Cyanophyceae; order Chroococcales; family Microcystaceae; genus Microcystis; species Microcystis sp. LEGE 00066. Next base: position 20,599 of record NZ_JADEVX010000051.1, read on the forward strand.
TACTGTGCCAATTTCGGCGATTAAACCCCTACAGGCCAATGAAATATTTACCGTCCGCTCTTTGGTGAAAGTTGAATAAGTTAAAATCAAAGAGAATGTCCCTATCGCTGCAATTTTAATTACCGATGAATCTCCTGAAAGATAGTAAAAAAATCCGTTTTATTGACCTCTTTTCTGGTTTGGGAGGGTTTCGATTGGCAATTGAACAAGTTTGTCGCCAAAAGAACTTAGAATCTGATTGTGTCTTTTCCTGTGATATAGATAAAGACGCTCAGGCAATTTATCACGCTAATTTTGGCGACCAACCCCGGGGAGATATTACCGAAATTGCTGCCCTAGATATTCCCAATCATGATATTTTAATGGCGGGATTTCCCTGTCAACCCTTTAGTATTTGTGGTGATTTAAAGGGATTTGACGATACCAGAGGCACGCTATTTTTTGAGATTGCTCGCATTTTAAAAGCCAAACAACCCGCAGCATTTATTCTGGAAAATGTCAAGCAATTGCAGGGACATCAACAGGGAAAAACCTTAGAAGTTATTCTCGATACTCTGCAAGATTTAGATTACTATACCGATTATCGGGTTTTGAATGCGCTTAATTTTGGTTTACCGCAAAAACGAGAACGGATTTTTATCGTTGGTTTCCGAGAAGCGCGGGGTTTTATCTGGCCAAAACCAGCTTTATCTAGAACAAGTTTAACGGAAATATTAGAGGAAAATGTCTCGGATTTTTATTATGCTTCCGAAAAAATTCAAAAAAGTCGCCTGCTGAAAAGAGAGGGAAAAAAACCTTATAGTGAACCGACTATCTGGCACGAAAATAAAGGAGGAAATGTCAGCGCTTATCCCTATTCCTGTGCCTTGCGAGCAGGAGCATCCTATAATTATTTGTTAGTGGATGGGAAAAGACGTTTAACCGAAAGAGAAATGCTCCGTTTACAAGGTTTTCCCGATGATTATCAAATCGTCGGCAGTTATCAAACTATGCGAAAATTAACCGGTAATAGTGTAGCGATTTCCTGCGTAGCTGCTGTGGTTGATTCTGTGATCGAGTCTTTGTTAGATGTTGAGCAAGCATCAACTAATTCCTTCTCGTTCAATCGACAACTGATTTAGCGATTAAGACTTTACGGAGTATTTTCAAACAAGCTCAATTGAATAAATATCTAGAAGAAGGAGACAATAACTAATGCGTTATGCGATTATTATCGAAAAAGCTGAAAATAACTATTCCGCTTATGTTCCTGATTTACCCGGTTGTGTTACTACAGGTAAAACCCTAGAGGAAATCACAGAAAATATGAAAGAAGCAATTCAATTTCATCTGGATGGATTACAAGAGGAAGGGCTGCCAATTCCCCAACCAGCCACCTATTGCCAGTATATCGAAGCGTAACCGATCACCTGCATCCTGTCCGCGACTTTTATCTGTTAACATGGAACTGTAAACATATTACTAATGCTCAAATTCAGAAAAAACTTCTCAATATATGCGCGGATTTCGGCTACAAATTACCGCTAATCTGTACACCTTACGAGTTAATGGTAGAATGAGCCATGTGGGAAGATGAAATACTCGAAGAAATTCATAAGATTAGAGAAGAACACGCCAAGTCTTTCAACTACGATATAAAAGCGATTTGCGCTGATTGGAGGGAGAGACAAGGGAAAAGTGGTAGAAAATTAGTTCGGTTAAATACCGCCCAAAACATGACAAAAAATAGCGAAAATGATACTATTGAGAGAACCAAATGCTAGAAATTAACAAAAGCTATGTATTAGACAAAGATCAAAAGCCGATTGCCGTTCAAATTCCCATTGCTGAATTTGAAAAAATCGAAGAAATCCTAGAGGATTACGGACTAGGAAAACTCATCGAAGAAGTTGAAAATGATCAAATCCTAGACAAAGAAAAAGCCTTACAATATTTAGAATTGCTTAAAAATAAAAATGTGGAAGGTTGAATACAACAAGAGATTTTTAAAAGAATTAAGTAACCTCAGTTCGGGATAAGCTAAAACCCTGATCCTACCGTAGCCTGAAACTCCTATTCTTTCGTGGAAGCTATGGCAAAATTCCCTTAAACCGAAGTGGCGTTAATTATGCAAGAACTCTAGTAATCAGTGGACATCTTCAATAATTAAGATTTTAGCTTGGTTGAGAGTTTGAGCATTTGTACTAAAATTTCCAAGACGCAGTTTAAATCCCTGACAGCTTATAAACTTGAAACTTTAGCCGCTTAAATCGCACCATTGAGGGGAAATCCCCCTTGACTAGGTACGGTAAGCCCCTAGGAGCCGACAAACCGGTCAATCTAGAATAATCTCTAGGGTATAAAAGTAATCTCTTATAGAAAATGCAGCCAACCAATCCACAACAATTTACAGAAAAAGCTTGGGAGGCAATCGTCAAAACGCCGGACATTGCCAAACAAAACAGCCAGCAACAAATCGAAAGCGAACATCTAATGAAAGCCCTTCTTGAACAGGAGGGATTAGCGGGCAGTGTCTTTAGTAAAGCTAATATTAGTCTAGCCCGTTTGCGGGATCGAACCGATGACTTTATCCGTCGTCAACCGAAAATATCTAACCCCGGCGACTCGATTTATTTGGGTCGTAGTTTAGATAGTTTACTCGATCGAGCGGAAAATTATCGCCGAGAATTTGGAGATGACTTTATCTCGATCGAGCATTTAATTTTAGGTTACGCTAAAGATGATCGCTTCGGGAAAAATATTTTTCAAGAATTCGGACTTACCGAAAACAAACTCAAAGAAATTATTCAACAAGTCAGAGGTAGTCAAAAAGTGACCGATCAGAATCCAGAAGGCAAATACGAAGCCCTAGAAAAATACGGACGGGATCTAACCCAATTGGCACGGGAAGGTAAATTAGACCCAGTAATTGGACGGGATGACGAAATCCGTCGCACGATTCAAATTCTCTCGCGTCGGACTAAAAATAACCCAGTTTTAATCGGGGAACCGGGAGTAGGAAAAACCGCCATTGTCGAAGGATTAGCCCAGCGGATTATTAACCGCGATGTGCCAGAATCTCTTTTAGATCGGACTCTCATTTCTCTCGATTTAGGCGGCTTAATTGCGGGAGCAAAATATCGCGGAGAGTTTGAGGAAAGATTAAAAGCTGTCCTCAAGGAAGTCACCGAGTCCCAAGGCAATATCATCATGTTTATTGACGAAATCCATACCGTTGTCGGTGCGGGAGCCACTCAAGGGGCAATGGATGCGGGCAATTTATTAAAACCAATGTTAGCCCGGGGTGAATTGCGTTGTATCGGAGCCACTACCCTCGATGAATACCGCAAATATATCGAAAAAGATGCGGCGTTAGAAAGACGCTTCCAAGAGGTTTTAGTAGATGAACCAAATGTGGTCGATACTATTTCGATTCTTCGCGGTCTTAAAGAACGTTATGAGGTGCATCATGGGGTAAAAATTGCCGATAATGCTTTAGTGGCAGCGGCACTGCTTTCTAATCGTTATATTAGCGATCGCTTTTTGCCCGATAAGGCCATTGATTTAGTTGATGAAGCTGCGGCCAAATTGAAAATGGAAATCACTTCTAAACCGGAAGAACTCGATGAAATTGATCGCAAAATTCTCCAGTTAGAAATGGAAAGACTTTCCCTACAACGGGAGTACGATCCAGCTTCGCGAGAACGGTTAGAAAAGTTAGAAAAAGAACTGGCTAACCTCAAGGAAGAACAATCGGGATTAAATGCCCAATGGCAAGGAGAAAAAGAGATTATCGATAAAGTTCGTGGAGTTAAAGAAGCGATCGAACAAGTTAATCTAGAAATTCAACAGGCCGAACGAGATTATGACTATAATCGTGCCGCCGAATTAAAGTTCGGAAAATTAACCGATCTGCAGCGGCAAATGTCCGCCCTAGAAACCCAATTGGCCGACAAACAAACCACTGGTAAAAGTTTATTAAGGGAAGAAGTTCTCGAATCGGATATCGCCGAAATTATCTCGAAATGGACGGGAATTCCTCTCAATAAATTAATCGAATCGGAAAAAGAAAAACTCCTCAATCTGGAAGACGAATTACACGAAAGTGTCATCGGTCAAGAAGAAGCGGTCACAGCCGTAGCCGAAGCGATTCAACGTTCCCGCGCTGGTTTATCAGATCCCAACCGTCCCACGGCCAGCTTTATTTTTCTCGGTCCGACGGGTGTTGGTAAGACAGAATTAGCGAAAGCTCTAGCACGCAATCTCTTTGACACGGAAGAGGCTCTAGTTCGCATCGATATGTCGGAATACATGGAAAAACACAGCGTTTCCCGTCTCATGGGTGCGCCTCCGGGATACGTCGGCTACGATGAAGGAGGACAATTAACCGAGGCAATCCGGCGTCGTCCCTACTCTGTCATCCTCTTTGATGAGATTGAAAAAGCCCATCCCGACGTTTTTAACGTTATGTTACAAATCCTTGACGATGGGCGCTTAACCGACTCTCAAGGTCATCTGGTTGATTTCAAAAATACCATCATTATTATGACCAGTAATATCGGTTCTCAATACATTTTAGACGTGGCTGGTGATGAGTCTCGTTACGAGGAAATGCAGGCACGAGTGATGGAAGCAATGCGGAATAGTTTCCGTCCCGAATTCCTCAATCGTATCGATGAAACGATCATTTTCCATAGTTTACAAAAAGCGCAACTGCGATCAATTGTCAAACTACAGACAGCCAATCTCAGCGACCGCTTGATGGAACAAAAATTAGCCCTGAAACTTGCCGATATTGCCCTCGATTATCTAGCAGAAATTGGTTACGATCCAGTGTACGGTGCGCGACCCCTAAAACGGGCAGTACAAAGATATGTGGAAACTCCGATCGCTAAGGCAATTCTGCGCGGCGAATTTAAAGGGGGAGACACGATTTTTGTCGATGTGGCCGATGAAAGATTGACCTTTAAACGGTTAGCTTCCCCGGTAGTAACTGCTTAATTAAGTAGGGTCTGCTGAAAAAGTTTGTTGGTGGGGGCAGGGTGTGGGGT